>JAPLKX010000267.1 GCA_026387845.1 Candidatus Hydrogenedentota bacterium
GGCTTGGGCGGTGAAGTGTAAGAGGCCGGTGGCGTCGAGTTGAACGGGGGCCGGTTGGCCGTTGATGTGGAGGGTGATTTGGTCGGGTGGCCGGCCGGCCGGGGGGCGGACGGCGAAGTGGAGGGTGCCTGAGGTCACGGGGCGGTAGTAGCCGCGGGCGGCGTAGGGTTGGTAGGCGACGCCGAGGAGGGGCGTGCGGATCGCGAAGGTGTCAAACGGCAGGTGGGGGTCGAGAATGATGGTGTCTCCGCGTGGGTCGATGCCGGCCATTTTGAGTGCGGCGAAGAGCGGGCTTGCGTGGCGGTTCATGTTCATAACGGGGTAATCGGTCATGGGTGTGGCGTTCAGTTGGAATGTTTCGCCGGGGCGGGGGTGGTAGTGGGCGTTGTAGGAATCGGGCCCGGACCACACGCCGTACCACACTTCGGGATAGGCGTCAGCGCGTGCGGCGAGGGTGGTCGAGCGGAAGAAGTCCCAAGCAGACTTTGGATCGTGCAACGACCATGCCCAGGCGAGCCAGCCGTCGATGGCGGCCCATGTGCCGCCGTTAGTGTCGGACCCGGGTTCGAGGAGAGGGCCTTTCATGGGCGGCCAGAGGCATAGCGCGCCGGCGCGTTGTGGCGCGACGCACTGCGCCTGCACAGTGTCAAATAGCCGCGTCCTGCGTTCCGCGTCCCACAAGCCGGCCAGCACCGGAAACGGTTGTGCGTCGAGGAAAAGCCTGTCGCGGCCCAGTGCCGCCTCGCCGTATCCGAGATAGCCGCGCATCAGCCAGTCGCCCGCCCACAGCCGTTCGAGTGCCGCGGATTGCACGCGGGCGAACCGGCGCATTTTTTCGGCAAGCGCGGCGTCGGCGTGATCGAGCGCGTCCGCGGCGCGGGGAAGCACCATGGCGGCCAGGCCGGCGTTCAGCGCGGATTCGCCCCGCCATACTGTGAGCGGGGAAAACCTCGAGTAGCCGAGCAACACGTCGTTCCAGTCGCCGGTGCCGCAGCGCAGCAGGCCATGCGGGCCCAGCCCGACGCGCTGTTCGAGATGGCGGAACGCGGCGCGGCAATGGTCGAGGACCGTCCCGGAGGTTTGTAGGCGGAACCTTGATCGACGATGTGCGCCTGGTAGTAGTCGCTGTAGATCGAACCCGCCTGGAGATAATACGAATGCCAGGCCAGTTCGCGTTGCAGCCCCGGCGCGTCCGGCGCAACGAACTCGACCGCCGGCCGGGACGCGGGTGCGGGGGCGGTGCGTGCGAGCCGCGGTATGTCCTGTTTGTCCGCGTACCCGAAGACATAACGCAGCGTTCGTTTTTCGCCAGGCCCGAGGGCGATTTCGCGCCGCATGGCCAGAATCGCGTTTTCACGCCCGGAAGACAGCGCGCCGTCGGCGGAACCGCCTGCGCCCGGCGGGGATCCTAATCCGGCCTGGCCGAAAAACCGCCGCTTGTCCGTGCAGTAGGCGCAATATGCCTCGGGCAACGCGTCCAACGCCGCCAGGAACACCGTCTTTGGATAGTAATCGCGCAATGCGCGCGCCTTCGGCTCAGGCGCGAGCCGGTGGCGGGAGAAAACGGGCGCGATGGTTAAGACGCCGAGTTCGGCGTCCCACGCGGATTTGAAACGAAAATGGCGGTTCCACAGCCGGCGGCGAAAACTAAAGAGGCGATTCCATGGCGGCATCGCCATGGGGGCGGGCAGCAAGTGGTCTAAGGAATGGCCCCAAAACTCCGTCACGGCGGCATTGCACGGCCCGCTGCGCGTGTTTTTGATGGTGCAGGAAGAAATCAAAACGGGGTCGTCGCCGGCGGGGGCCTCGATGCGCTCCGTCACCACAAGGCCATTCCATACCGTACGCTTCTCAAAATAGCCCATGCCGAAGACGCGGTCCTGTCGAGCGCCGGGGGGAAGCCGGTTCCACAGGGTACACAGGGTTTCGCCGCCAACGGAAACGAACTTGAATCCGCCGGCGGAAAGGTCGCGAAAAGTAGGGACACACACCGTTTTCAAACTGCCGAAAACAGAGTCAGTCCCTGTTTTTCGCTCTGGGTGATTCCAGCGGTTTATGGCCTTGCCGCCGCGGGTCCAATCATAGACTTGTACATATCCACCGTTATGGGCGGTCGCGATGATGCGGTCGTTGCCAAGCAAATGCCAGTGGTCGCGCGAAGGACCGTTGCTGGTGTGATACGCCGCGCGCGCATCGCGGTCGTGATCGATTTCATAGGCGTACGCGGGCATGCCGTGCGCGTCGGCCTGCCAACGGCCAAAGCAACCCGCGCCGACGGTCTCTTCCCCGGCGGGCAATGGCCACGGCGCGTCCCAGAAGTGCTCGAATGCCTGTTGAGCGTCCACGGAAAGACGTTGTACCGGAATGGGCGGGCGAGGTCAAGGCGGCTTGAGCACGGGCCGGTGGCATACGCATGACGGCGACGACCCTTAGCCTCAAAAGCTGGAAGCAAGCGGCTCTTGGATCACGGGCAAGGCTGCGTCCGTCCGATATGGGTGATTACGAGTTTGCGTCGTTGCCGCTGTGGATTGTTTCAGCAGGGCTGCTGAAGCTGTCCGCACGAAGAGGTACCTTTGGGCATCTGAACATGTGGCAGGCCCTGACGCGCCGGGAACAGAAGGCGTTACTGCCTCATGCGTTACGAACGTCAAAAGGTGGCGGCGGCTTATTGGCACAAAAGCTGCGTTCCACAGGCGAAAGCAATTGAACACCACACATAAGGAGTCATGGAACGTGGCGATTGAAGCTCGGGTTGATTGGGTCGAGGCACGGCTCGGAGCAGACGGGCGTTATGAGAACTTTTATATTATTGCCGAGAAGCATAACGACGTGTGGCGGTTCTTCGAACGAAGCATGTGGAGCATTACGTGGCAGGACTGCGAACCGACCCCGGCTCTTATCGAGCAGGCCGAAATGACTGCGGCGTATCCCCCATTAAGCGCGACGGAAGATGAACGAGCAACATCAGAACCTGCCAGACCGTGTTTCGACCCGGGGACAAAAGCCTCCAGGCCTTCTACGCAGCCGGATTTTGACGCAAAGTTAATTGTACTCAGCCTTATTTCGAGAGGCTGGCTTGCCGCCCTCTTCTCCGGGCATGACGCGACGGGACGCGGGGGCGGCTATGCGTGATTCCATGAAACCAGCTGCCTGGCCCGCTTCCAAGCAGCATGAAAGGGGGCCACCCTGAGCCGCTGGACCGTCATGGGGACTTTTTAGTTATGCGGCATCTTGGGAAGGGGAAAGGTGAGGCGGCAGGGCTGCTTGCAGTTTGTAATAGGAAAGGTACATACTATGTCCTCGCGCTATGAGTGGCTGGGGGATAGATCCATGTCAGGACGGTTGAAAGTCGGCCTTGCGACGCTGCATGGCACAGGCGACGCGGCGGATTATGCCAAAGGCGCAAAATCATTGGTGACAACGGCGCTGGATTCGGTGGAATGGAGGCTTTTTCCGGCGCGGGTGGCGTTTTTATTTGCGACAGGGAGCTGGTGCCGGACCTCCAATCCGCTGCCGGCGGCGGTACGGTATGAGTTCAAGGAGCGGTTGGGCTACGACGTTCCTCTGATCGGCGGCAGCATGGCGTTAATCTACTGCTCGTCCGATCCGGATAATCCCGTTGTTGAAGACGGTGTCGTGCTGGTCACCATCTGTTCTCCCCACTTCTTTGCCACGGTGTCATCGATGCGGCGCCCGCACAATGAGGCCGCAATAACGCGTCAGCAGAAACTCAGGTATCTGGCCGGCAGTATGGAACAAGAAGCCAACGTGCGGATCGGGGCGAGCGCGGAACGTTTCCTCGTTGGGTTCATGCCGGGCATAATCACGGACGCGGACGGTAGTCGATCGTACGCCGACGCGGAATTGCACCAGGAGATTCTGGAGGCGTTCGGGTGCCGCTACCAATTCATTGGAGGGTCGGCCGCGGACGGTTTTATGCCCAATAGGGGTTTCCAGTTTGCCAACGACGAATGGACGGGTTGGTCGACGGCAAAGACTGCGGATACGATGTGTCGGTGCTGGACGGAAAGCCGGCCGCCGCCCTTCTCGAGGAACTCAAGGGGAGGGGCCTCTTCCCCCTTGAACGGCCCATCTTTGGTCTTCCATGCGGCGCGGATTACAGCCTGATTACGGCCCTGCAAAGCGAGAAACCGGCTGAGCCGGCGGTCCGATTCAACCGCAAACTCTATGTTGGCGACAAACTCTACCTCATGGCGGGTACGGCGCAGGATATGGTCAATGCGGGCGGGGTCTTGTTTAGATCGGCGTGCGAAGACACTCACGCCCTGAGTGAGAACTGGCGATTAATCATGGCCTTTTCTTGCACGGGCCGTTATCAACGGTTCAATGAAGGGCATGTAAACTGGAACCAAGTAATTGAGCAACTGAGAAAGGATTACCCAGGCGTTCATGTAGTGGGAGGATTGTGTGCGGGTGAGTTCGGGGTCGACAAATGGCACCGCGCCCGCGCCAACAGCATGAGCGTCTCGGTTTGTGCCGTAACGGACAAACATGCCACACGCGGTCTGACCCGCGAACTCCAGCGCAGGCTTCTTCGGGCCGCGGAGGATCTTTCGCGGCACGAAACGACCAAGGCCGTCATGACGGCCGCGTTGCATTACGCGACCGAGGCTGGAGCCAAGGGCGGTCAAATTTGCCTGGTAGACAAAAAACTGAAGCGGATTATCGGCAAAGATCTGGGTTATGCTTTCAACCATCCCGAATCACCCTACAACTGGCGTGCTGTTGCTGAATTGACGGACCGTAAAGCGCCAAAGGAAGTCGGAGGCGATTTTCCCGGGTATCTCGTGCCGTGGTCGTTACCGGTCGAAAAAGAAGTACCCATCCGGGTAGTGGCTTCACCTAAGTGGTCCGAGGATCTTCTTCCGTTTATCGTTCGAACACGGCAGGCTATTTTCATCCCTGATTCGCGCGACACGCGATTCCTCTGCAACCAGAAGGCCGTACGAGCAGGCAATTTGATGACGCAGATGGCCATCCCGCTGATCGGGTCGAAGCAGATTGGGTCGAACCGGGAAGTTATTGCGACGTTCCAGGTGAGTTTTCGCGATGGCCGAATCCTGGATCAGGAGAGCTTTGGTTTGTGGGTGGGTTTTGCGCAAAAACTGGCGGTAGTCCTCGAGCGGGCCCAGGAAGCCGACGAGCGGGCTATCATGGAAAACATTACGGCGATTGTTGACAAAATCACGCAGATGCCCATAGAACTCGTACCCGAAAAACACCAACAATATGCATGGTGCGAAACTTACCTGGCACGAATTATCAACCTGCTTGGGGCGGATGGGGCGCACTTACGACGTTTTTTTGAGGGCTCAGAAGCCGATGAATACCACCTGATCAGCGCCGCGGGGCATCTCAAGCCCTACTTGGAGAAAAGCCGCCAAACCATACGCGACGGAGAGGGCCATAAAACTCTTAAGCTCCTTGAGCGTCACCCACCGACAGCCGACGGTAAAGAGGGGGGCATTGTAGAAAACACGCCGGAGGCAATCGCGGAGCTTTACAAGGACGTTCAACCTTGTGATGGGGACGGCGAGATGGGGAAGGCGCTTGCCAAAGAAATTAAGAAAATTAAAGCAACAGCCCTGCTGCCTCTGGAAACCCATGGCGAGGTTTTTGGTTCTTTCACCATTACGAGCAAACGGGAGAACTTCTTCACGGAAAGATGGGAGAGGCTGGCGCGAATGGCCGCCCGCCAGGCGGGCTCGTTGCTCTTGGGAAAGAACGCCGAATATGAGCGCGAATTACTGGATGCGGAACGGCGCTGGATGCTCCAAATCCTGTCGTCGGCAACTGAAGGTCATGCCGATGAACGGTTGCGCAGTCTGATGACTCTGGTTACCGACGCTATTGGCGCGAACATAGGGACGGTCTTTATTTGGCACAAGACCGTAAAAAAACTCATCCTCCACATTGCACACAACTGGGACACCGTGGAGGTTGAGGGTGTGGCCAACTACGTGCGCGGGGAAGGTTGGACAGGAAGCCTGATCGACAAGGGCGACCTTATTCGGATCGTGAAGCCCGGCGCTCCGGACGCGCTCAAGTGTACGAAGAAGTATTTCGAAAACTACCGTGAACATGTGTCTGATTCCGTTGATTCCGACTCAGAGGAAAGAACCGATGCCCGCTTGGGCATCCGGCTTGGCGATAACGAAGAACCTTTGGGCGTCGTAACTTTCTTATATGACACGAAGAAGGCGGAGCAGCTCGTTAAGGACGACGGGAGCATTCCAAGTCGATTGGAAGCTTTGGCGCCTCTCATGACTTTGGGTGTGGAAGCGGCGCGGCAGGAAATCGCCCAGGCTCTTACACTACAGCTCAACGAGTGCAAGGATGAGGTGTGGAAGCGCCTGATTCACGCCGCCGAGGCTGGTGAAAGCTGGCAACCCGTGGTCGACGCAACTCGCATCGGATTCGACGTTGAACGGGTGAGCCTGTATCTGCTTAGCGATGACAACAAGCTGCTTAGGCACGAATGTATGTCCAAGGGCGGAGAATTTGGCCCTCAGACCGATACGCCGATTGCGCCAGCGGGTATTCTGGGCGAGATTGTCACGGGCAACCTGAACGAGTACCTCGCAGACGAAAGCGATAAAATCCCGTCTTATTGGCCGAACCCGGGAGATATCAAGACGCTGTATGCCGTGCCGGTGATGTGTTCGGGGACGGATATCGTGGGTATTCTCGAGTTCGTGAATCGTAATGCCTCTCGAGAACACCCCTATGATATCTTGAACGAGGTGGAACGAAGGCATGCGCGGGACGTAGCCCGCTGGTTTGGTTCGGCTATTGACCACCGAAAGCATGAGATCGCGGAAAAGGAGTCACAGGACCGGTTGATCACTGCGAGAAGAATTAGCGGCGCGGCCGTTGTGAGCGCGGTTATGATGCACCGGCTCATGGCGCCCTTCGGGCGCATCCAGATCGCCGTGGACAATTTGAAGGATCCACAGGAATGCAGCGAAGAGGAACGGCTGAAGTTTCTGAACCGGATCGAAAACAATTGTTCCACGTGCGTTGATATCATCCGCCAAATCACGGCATCAGAGGCCGTTGGCGTCCAGCAGGCAAACATCCAGAAGCTGGTGGATCTTGCCGTTCAGGCCGTGAAACGAGAAGTGCCGCTCGCCAGCGGGATTCATATCGATGTTGTCAACAGCCTGAATGTGTTTGTTATGGTAGACATATATGCGATTGTTGGCTCGCTGGTTGACCTGCTCTCGAACGCGCTGGATGCCCTCAGGGGAGGCGGCGCCCTCACCGTATCGACGCAACTGTCGCCAGACAAAAAGAATGTCATCATTCGGATCCACAACACCGGCCGCCACTATGAGGAGCAGGAAATAGCACTGTTCAAAAGCCCCGGCTATTCATCCAAGGAAGGCGAACCGCACCTTGGTTTGGGTTTCAGCATTGCAAAGCAGGCCGTCGAGGCTGCTGGAGGCACAATCAAAATGCAATCTCCGCAGGAGGGTGGTATCGAGGTGCTGGTTGTATTGCCGCTAATGTTGGAGGCGGGAAAGGGCGCCTCCGCCGCTAAGGAGATTTAAGATGAATCCGTTCCGAATACTTCTCGTTGACGACGACCCGGAGTGGTCAGAAGGCTTCATGCGCAAACTTAACGGGCTTAAACAGAAGCAGCAACTGGAGGAACTGGGGGCCGTGGGATGCAACCGACTCGAAATTCACCACGTTATGAACCAGGACGACGCGGACGCGGCGCTGGGCGAAGCCGGGCCGCGGACTTATGACTTGGTGCTTCTGGATCTGGACTATCCGGCGCATCCCGGTCCCGCCGTTGTGCGGCAGCCGGGCAGTGAATTTCAGGGGATGAGCTGGCTTCCGGATTTGCGCAGAAAACTGCCTCACGCCGCCATAGTGATTATCACGTCGTACCCCTATGAAAACGCGTTGGAAGGTGCGGTCAAGGCGATACGGGATCATCATGCCAATGATTACGTTCCCAAACCGACGCCGTTCGAACATATTGCAGCGCGCATAGGGATAGCCTGTCAACATGTGCGCGACGTTCGAAAACTTATCGTGCTGGAAGAAGAGTACCACGGGATTGTGCGTTCGCTTTCGGCGCGCGTATTCGCGGAGGACGGTTCCAACCTTCTGTCGCGCGTAAAGGGGCCGGTTTTTGCCATTGCAAACGACATTTCCAGCGGCGACACCTCGGCCATATGTGCGGCGCCGGAGAAACTCCGAGCGCTGTACCGTACGCTGGAGAAAGATTACCTTGAGCTTATTGAGGTGTTGTGCGAAAACCAGGATGTTTGCGTTGAATTGGACGTCGTGGAGTTGATCCGTGACCTGCTGGATCTATATGAGCGCCGGATTGGGGCCGCGGGCGCCCGCGTGGCGCCCCCGCCAAAATCGCAGAGCCAAAAGGTGGTCACTTACCAAAGCGACCTTAAGGTTGCTTTACATGAGGTCATAAGTAACGCTCTTGACGCGCTGGAATGCTCGAAAAAGACGCCCGTGGGCGAGCGGTTACTTGCCGTTTCAGTTGAAAAACAAGAAGAAGATACTGTAATCCGGGTCGTAGACAACGCCGACGGATTCTCCGACGACGCCATACTGAACATGTTTAGGCCAGGCAAGATTCCGCGGAAGGATGGACGCCACCGGGGGATCGGCATGTACATTGCCAGGCGGATGATGTGGGCAATAAGCGGAAATCTCATTCCTCGCAACCGGGACGAGGGTGGCGCGGAAGTGCTGCTGAGTCTTAGGAGTGTGCCGCAAAAATGACGGTTGGGGTAGTCACATCGGACAATGCACTTCTGGCGCAGATCCAAAAGTGTGCTGGAGAGTGCGGCCACCGCGTGCGGGCATTCACAGATTTGCCGTCTGCTTTGGCAGACGCAGAAGTGCGGTTGGTTTTCGCTGAAGTGACTTCGTACGCGTTGCCCGATTTTGTCCAAGCACTCAGGAGCATATCGGGCGGGCATCAGTTAACGCCGGTGGTTGTCCTGCTGCCTCCCGGAGAGGTGACCGTGATGTATCGGATGCGGGACGCCGGTGCCGCCGACTGTCTCTTCGCCCCAGTAGTTGACGAAGAAATTCGTGCGGAACTAGAGGCATTCCTGACACCGTCCGATGAATTCGCCGGGATAGACAGGGAACGGTATCTGGAGATCCGGCGAGACACGCTTGTCGGCGAGAGCTATTTGTTCAAGAAATGTCTGGAAGAAATAAAACGTGCGGCCCGATGCGACTTGAACGTTTTTCTTGTTGGCGAGACGGGTACAGGCAAGGAAATGGCGGCTCGTGCCATATACAGGTTAGGTCACAGATCCGGCAACATGTTCATGGCGGTCAACTGCCCATCGATCAATTCTGAAGTTTTTCCCACGGAACTCTTTGGCAGTAAGACAGGCGCGTTCACGGGAGCCCAAAACCGGGTGGGGCGTTTTCAAGCAGTTGGGGCAGGCATACTCTTCCTTGACGAGATCGCTGAGATTAATTTGTCCTCACAGACCAGCCTTCTTCGCGCCATCGAACAGCGTGTGTTTCAACGGCTAGGAGACAACAAGGACATCCGATTCAAGGGGCGATTGATCTGTGCCACCAATAAAAACCTGAATGAGTTGGTGGAAAAAGGGGCATTCAGGCTAGACCTGCTGAATCGGATCAATCAACTGCGAATCGTACTGCCCACACTTTGCGAGCGGCGGGAAGACATTCCTATTCTGGTCCGGCATTTTCTTCAGAAGAAATGCGCGGAGCGGGGCTGCGAGATGGAAATCAGTCCCAGTACGATGAAAACACTTGTTGAACGTGATGAGTATCCGGGAAACGTACGAGAACTAGAGAGCATAATTCAGGCGGCCATGATTGCGGCGAGTCCCGGCCGAGTTATTCTGCCGCACCACCTTCCCAAGAAGGAGATTGCAGCAACTCCGCAGGGTGTGAAGCCATCCGGCACAGTCATAACGATACCATCCGACCTCAGTTACGCACGGGCGCGCGATCATGCGAGCCGGGAAATTGACAAGTTGTTCCTGCCGATGCTGAAGAAGAAACATGGAGACGACGTAAATGCAGCGAAAGAAGCGGGCATCGACCGTTCGACGTTCAGCACAAGGCTAAAGCAGGTATCTCCAGACCCGGGAGAATCCGCCAGATGAGCCTTAGCGCCATTGTTTACCTTGATCCCTTGGATAACAAGGGGCCTTTGAATAAGGCCCGCTCTCTACCGGCCGAATTACATGAGTTTCGCAACATGACTTGGTCGCGGAGCGCCCGGGTGCGGTGGATCTGTTCCGAAGAGAGCAAACTTGAGGCGGATGCCCAAACCGCTATACTGGTGGTTCTTAACTGGCCCGTTTCTCAAGATGGGGCGAACAAGTCCCATGAATTATGCGAGAAAATCCGTAGCAGATTCCCTGACCTCCCTATTCTGCTGCTCAAGCAGGAGTCGGGCCGTGACGTTGACCTTCACCTTGATGAAGCAGTTTCCAAGTTTGCGCCCGCGGAGAAGATTGTGGGGAGGAGCCTGTTCCATGAATCTGAGCCTCTTGACAATGCCCTAAAGAAGCTGGGAGTCGTTTTGCCGCCGCCGGTAATTGGTCTTGACATCAACGAGAATGACCTTGCAGTTTGGGAACTGCTGACCTGGCTTGGAGCCAAACGGGGCGACGGCAAAGAACGGTTGTCGCTTATAACGCAAAAGTTCTTTCCGGACGCACAGCGGGCCCGTGTTACGCCGGTAAGCGGCGGGTGGTCAGGAACGAGACTTTGCCACGTGTTTGTGGCGGAAAAGCCTTATTTCTTGAAGTTTTTCGAGAAGGCGGACAGTCATGAGACTGAACTGCGCAACCACACACGGGCAAAAAGCTGGCTGGGGCCGGTTCTGGTGGACCTCAAGCTTGTGCCGGAGATCCCGGGAGGCATTGAAGCTCAGGCGGAAGCATTTCCCTTGAAAGAAGACCCTGCGGCCCTGCCAGTCTGTTACGAGTCGGCTTCTACCCTGCAGGATCGACGAGAGACTTTGAAAGAATATTACCGGACGGAACCCAACGACGCTAAGGTTGAACAGTCATTCCGCCGGGTGCTGGACATCCTTGCGTCAGGCCAGGACAATTTACGGTGCAGCGCGGAAGTCCCTTGGACGAATGTCTCGACCGATGAGTTCTATTTGCAGCCGGTCATAAAGCAAAACATCCTGGGCGCGTTAAACGATTTGCACGTCTACGGAGAAACCATGGCTACCCGTTGCTCAGGCAACTGGCCGGCCTGCCGGCATGCTCTCGAGAGGTTTGTCCACCAGCAGGAGCCTTCATGGCTGTACGAACCTGCTCGGGTCCTGCGGGGTCACATTCATGGGGATCCGAATCCGCGGAACTGTCTGGTGCGTCCAAGCACATGCAGCGACGTCCTTATGATCGACAGCGGGGGCTACCGGGATAACGGTCGGCTTGTCTCAGACCTTGCCATTATTGAACGCGACCTGAAGCTTGTCCTGCTGGCAACTGAAAAGCACGTCGACCAATATTACGACCTGGATATCAGCCATCTGCCGGAATGGTGTCAGGCGGAGAGGGACGCCCTTGGCAGAGGACTCGAGTTCGTTCCAGCCAACGCCCCCGCCCCCATAAAAGGAGAAGTGCCTTACACGGCCATCTCCCGCGCTTACCGCCTCATTGGATTGGTTCGGGAGCGGGCTAAACTTGTGTGTCAGGCTGCCGGCGACACCGATGGCAAACACTACTTTGCCGCACTGCTCTATTGGACGTTGGACATGCTGCAAAATCCCAGCGTCCGGCCCACGAAGAAACTCCTGGCGCTGTATTCGGCCGCAGAAATCCTGCTTTGAGGATATCCTTGCCTTTTCACGAATGAGCCTCCCATCCGTTTGCTTACTTCAAGCCGTAGCGAAATAAGGAAGTTGAAGCTTTTCAGCGGTTTCGGATAGCGTGAGGTGGGGAGGCGCATATGGAGATTGTACGGCTGGGCCCGGATCGGTATGGGGAGACGGCGCGCGTGCTTTCGCGGGCGTTTGGTGATGACCCGATGTGGTCGTTTTTGGAGCCGGACCCGTCGCAGCGGCTGAGGAAATCGGCGTGGGCGCTCGATCATTGGTCGCGTGTTTTGGCGCCTCTGGGTGCTTCGTGGGTTGCGGAGGACGCGGGGGCGGTCGTGGGTGCGGCGCTGTGGTTTCCTCCGGGCAAGTTTGAGGTGTCGTTGGGGCGGATGCTGCGGGCGGGTTATTTCCGGATGCCGGTGGAGTTGGGTTTCCGGTGGATGTTGCGGTCGTGGGGCATTTTCAGGGAGGGGGTAAACCACCAGGTGGCGCTAATGCGGCAGGAGCCGCACTGGGTTCTCGACGTGTTGGGTGTGGACCCGGCGCGGCAGGGATCGGGTGTTGGCGGCAAGCTTATCAAGACGGGACTGGCGTTGGCCGACGCGCAGGGAGTGGCGAGTTTCGTGGTTACGCATAAGAAGGCGAACGTGGGGTTCTATGAGCGGTTTGGGTTTGTGCTCGTTGACGAATGCCGGGTGAGCGGCGGCGGGCCGGTGGCGTATTCGCTGCGGCGGCCGGTGGGAAAAGCGGGATAGACAGGACTGATCAGACGGATCGGACGGATCGGAGCATTGATATGTATAAAGCGCCGAAGATTGAATCGGGTTCGCGGGTGATCCGGAAGCTGAAGGACTTGCCGGGGCGAGTGTTTGTGGCGACGATGGAGATTCCGTGGGGGCTGCTGCAGGAGCAGATGGCTTGGTCGCCGGACTACGTGCACATGGTTACGGACATGGATGTCGAGACGGTCGAGCGGTTGGAGGCGACGGCGCCGGAGTTTGACGTGGTGGTGGGGATAGGCGGCGGGTCGTGCTGCGACACGGCGAAGTACCTGGCGTGGAAACGTGACAAACGGATGGTGTTGGTGCCAACGATCGTGTCGGTAGACGCGCCGCTGACGAATATGATCGGCGTGCGGGTGGATAATACGGTGCGGTACGTGGGCGATATTTTTCCGGAGGAACTATTGGTAGACCACGACCTGATCCGGAAGGCGCCAAAGCACCTGAACCGGGGCGGCGCGGCGGATATCGCGAGCATTCACACGGCGCTGTACGACTGGAAGCTGGCGGCGGAGGACCGTGGCGAGTTGTACGACGAGCGGATTGCGAGCGAGGCGGCGGCGTGCCTCGAGGAACTGGACAGGGGCGCGGGTGAGGTGTACGACGTGACACCGAAGGGGATCGACCTGATCGTGGACCTGTTCCGGCGGGAGGTGGAGATGTGCGCGCGGCTTGGCAACAGCCGGCCGGAAGAAGGGTCGGAGCACCTGGTGGCGTATAACATGGAGCGTATGACGAAGCGCCATTTTGTTCACGCGGACCTGGTGGCGCTCGGACTGTTTTGCATGACGCGCTTGCAGGAAAACCGGCCGGATTGGACACGGGACCTGCTTGACCGGCTGGGGCTGCAATACCGTGTGCCGGGGGTGACGCGGAAGCAAGTGGGGGCATGCCTGGCGACGCTGAAGGAGTTTGCCGATACCACGAAGATGTTTTACAGCGTGGTGGACGCCCGGGCGATCACCCCGGGATTCATCGAGGAGACGGTGGGGCGGCTTGCGGTCGAGTAGCAGGCGATGAGGAATAGGCAGATCAGACCGATCGGACCGATCGAGCGCGGTCACGCGGGAGCGCGACACCGCGCCACCGCTGCATGCAGGCGGGATGCCCGCACCACAACCAATTTTTGCATCGTTGAAATTGGAGGTGGTATACTCCGAAGATTCCCAACGCCAGGTGTCACTACCAGCATAGGCGCGCTCGCGCGCGTTAACAAAAGCAGAGGCCATAAGGCCCGAGGGGAGTACACAATGCCTCTAGTCCCGATGCGTCAGATACTCGATGAGGCCGCGAAAGGCGGCTACGGCGTGGGCGCGTTCAATGTGAACAACATGGAGCAGATCCAGGCCATCATGCAGGCGGCCCACGACACGCAGAGCCCCGTCATCATTCAGGCGAGCCGCGGCGCGCTGATGTACAGCAAGCTGATCTACCTGCGCAACCTGATCGAGGCGGCCGAAGAAGAGTTTCCGGAGATCCCGCTGGCCATGCACCTGGACCACGGCAACAGCGTGGAGACGTGCAAGCAGGCGATTGACCTCGGGTTCACGTCGGTGATGATCGACGGTTCGCTGGCCGAAGACGGCAAGACGCCGAACACGTACGAGGCGAACGTGGCGATTACAAAGAAGGTGGTGGACCTTGCGCATCCGCTGGGCGTGACGGTGGAAGGGGAGTTGGGCTGCCTTGGCGGTATCGAAGACGGCCACGGGGCCGGGCTGTCGACGGACGAGGTGAACGCGCACCTGACCGACCCGAAACAGGCGGAGAAATTCGTTGCGGCGACGGGCCTGGATGCGCTCGCGGTGGCCATTGGCACGAGCCACGGGGCGTACAAGTCGGGCCGGAAAGACCCGAAGACGGGCGAGGTACTTCCTCCGGCGCTGGCGATGGAGCGGATTCACGAGATTCACAAGCGGATGCCGAATTGCCATATGGTGATGCACGGTTCGAGCTCAGTGCCCAAGGAGTTGGTGGATATCATCAACCAGTACGGCGGGAAAATGCCGGGCACGTTTGGAATCCCGATCGAGCAGATCAAAGACGGGATCAAACACGGCGTCCGCAAGATCAACGTCGATACCGACAGCCGGCTGGCGATGACGGGCGCAATCCGGAAGGTCCTGTTCGAGACGCCGCAGAAGTTCGATCCGCGCGACTATCTGAAGCCGGCGCGGGACGCGGCCTACCAAGTGTACGTGGACCGGATGAATGCGTTCGGTCAAGCGGGCCACGCGGGTGATTACAAACCCATTACGCTTACCGCGATGAAGAAGGCGTACGGGTTTGGGGGCGACGGGTGCGGTTGCGGCTGCCACTAGACGAGTTTTCAGAATCACGAGGCGCTGGTCTGATGACCCGCGCCTTTTTTATTGCAGGTCGTTAAGACCGGCGCTGCCTCAGGATCGTTCACGGGACGCCGACAGACAATAAGAAACCACGTCCTGGAGGTGTTCCAGGCGATCTTCGCAGGATTCTTTAAAGACAATGGCCATTCCGGTGTCGTCGGCCTCGGCCACTTCTCCATTAAGGGGCACCCTTACGGCGCCCGGGCGATCTTCCAGCACCAGCGTAACGATGCACTCGGTTCCCACCGGCAAGTCCCGGCTCGACACCATCCTGACGCCAACCATATCGACTTCAAGAACTTCGCCATCTATGAAAACCCCCGCCACGGATCTAATTTCCGCACGGATAGGAAGCGCCTGCCTGGCCGCCCCGTGGTTCTCAACATATTCCTTCATTGCGCTCGCCTCCTTCGTGGAGCCGTGTGAAGGCGTACTGCCTACTAAGAAATTATACCTTGCGGGGCTGGCGGGTGGGTTCCGAGAAAGGCTGAAATTCTTATAAGTTTTAGGGCGCTTTGGCGATAGCCGGGCGCGACCTCAGGGCATCATGGCCGTCCGCCTTGTTCGATGCAACTCATCATCTCGTCAAGTTCGGCCGGCGCCATCAAACCGATGGTCATTGCGTCTACGGAACCAAGATGGATGGATGATAAATTTCATGGATTCCGCCATTTTCGCGATCACTTCCGGCTTCCCTTCGCCCAGGATTTTCATGCCCAATACGCCAGGCGTTCGACTTCCGCCAGGTCGCTGCTCAATGACCTCGGCAACCCCTGCCCATTTTTCGGCTCTTCCAGTCAAACCGCAACGCTAACCCATTTTCCGCAGTAGTCGTCACCTGAAGGTCGTTTTTGGGGTTTGGCGGCCCCATAAGTC
>JAPLKX010000146.1 GCA_026387845.1 Candidatus Hydrogenedentota bacterium
GACGGCCGCGCAGGCGCTTGGGGGCGCCGAATTGGACTCGGCCGTCGGCAACCTCCAGCAGCAAATGGCCGTAAGTCCTTCATGTTACACGCTTTTTGCTGCACGGACTATCTTAAATGGCTCAGAACCGGGCTGGAACACACTGCCAAGCATGGAAAGCATGTTGGCTTTGACCGAATCCTATCGGCTCCAGTCCATTGAGGCCAAGCGTGCCGGAAATCCTGCAGGGGAACGGGCTCTGCTCGAGAAGACAAGGGATGCCGCGTGGGAGGCGATTGTCAAGAACCCGACCAGCGCGGCAGAGGTCCGCGCCGTTCAGAGATATGTCACCGCTCTCAGCAGACTTGGCAACGACGAGTATAAAGCAGGAATGGCGCGCTTGCAGGAGTTTGTCAACAGTACCAAGCCGTGCATAGCAACATTTGCCGCGCGGGCGTCGTTATATGCCTTCTATGCGCATCAACTGAACAATTGGGCCGATGCAACACTCGAAATCATGAACCTTCTGGATGAGGTTAATCTTGGTTTTGTCGACGCGGCGCTAAACGACGCCGCGGTAGATAATATCGATAAAGCGTGGATAGGCTATATTCACGGGTATGCCCTGAGCTGCATGGATTTTAGCGACCGCGCCGTCGAGAGGTACAACAAGGTCCTCACGGACTACCCCTACTACGGGGTCCCCCAGCAGTGCGTCCGGTACGCCAAAGCGTTTGCGACGCAGAAGTTGAACGCGCAAAACCCGCAGGCTGGGATCGAGGCGTGGCTCGAGTATATCGATGTGCATCCCTACGCTGAACTCGCTGACAAAGCCGTTTACCGGGTGGCGGAAATTTATTTCAAAGCCGAAAATTATGAAACGGGCGCTGAAGTGCTTCGCGAGTTCCTGACGAGCTTCCCGGACAGTTCCCTCAAAGAATCCGCGGAAGCGGCACTATCCGATGCCATCCAGACGATGGAAGAGCGCGCCCAGATGCAGATGGCGGCTGTCAAGGTTCCCTCCCCCGCCGAAATCAAATCCGCCCAGGTCTGCGGCCCGGTCGCCCTTCAAAAACTGTTGCTCGCCAAAGGCGTCCAAAGCACCGTCGAAGAATTGTCAAGTCTCGCCGGAACCGACGGCACGGGGACCTCAATGTACGGCCTGGTGCAAGCGGCCAAGGCGAAAGGTATAGAACTAATCGGCGTCAGCGTTCCCGATCTGATGGGTTTGCAACCACCTTTCATTGCCTATGTCAACGGCAACCATTTTGTCCTTGTGAACGAGGTGCGCGAGGATTCCGTCCTGATTAGCGACACGGCAAAAGCCGACCACTCCATGCCGGCAGCCGAGTTTATGAATGCATGGGATGGAAAAGCATTAGTCCTTTCGTCGGCGAACAATAAAGATGGCTTTGTGCAAATCCTGGAAACAGAGACGCTAAAAGGAGCCACGGGCGGCTGCACGCCAAGCGATACCCTCCCAGGAGATACTGATGCATGTGTTAATCTCCACGGAGTCATATGCTGCCCGGAAGACAACGATGACAATGACGATGACAATCCCACTGGCCCCGTGTATTTCCAAGGGGCAGGATTCCCAAAATACAAGGTCTGTGGGCTGGCTCCTAACCTGGCCACGAATGCCGGAATGGACAACGCCCAAATCAATGTTGGCCAAGGCGCCATCCAGATTAATGAAAGCGACGTTTCCGCCAAGGCCAGAGGCGGTCTGGGCCTGTCCTTCACCCGGGTATTCCTCAACCAGTATGGGCTTCTCAGGTGGTATTTCAATGATACGTCGGTTCCTTACAAGAACAACATCGGCAGAAGTTGGACCCATAACCTGAACGCTCACTTGCGTGTCTCGAGTCTGCGCGGTTCGCTTGTCTATGTTACTGAACTTGGCGATCAGAGGCTTTTCGAGCGGACGCAGCAAAACGTGAACGGTTACGACATCTACGTTCGAGGCAACAGCGCCACCTCGACTACCGACAGTTGGGAACGCCGGTTCACAATCAAACGCAATGTAACCACGGGCGCCTATACGCTCTATATGCCCAACGGCAAACAATACGGGTTTGCGCCCGAAACGACCGACGCCGCCCGGTATTCGCGCATGGAATGGATCGGCGACTCGAGCGGAAACCAGTTCACTATGGTTTATGCGGCAAACGGCCGGCTGTCTCGGGTCAACTTCCCCGGATCCGACACACGCCGGCTCGAGTTTGGCTATGCCGCCACTAATCTGATCGCCTATACGCGCCTCGCCGACGATACCGAGACCCTTACCGAAACCCAGTACTACTACGACGCGAACAACGATCTCACGCGGATACGCGACTACGCGGGCAACGACACGCTCTACACCTACGCGACCGATGCGGATGGACACCACTACATTACGGCTGCGACAGACAAGGCCGGTAGAACGGCCAACCTGTCGTGGCAGTTTGCCCAATTGGGCGGCATCTTCCGCACCACGAACATCAACATTACTAAAGGCACGGAGTTGGATGTCCGTTACAGCCGCAGCAGTTCCGACGGCTCGTGGACAGCCGCCAATTACGATAGCAGTACGTTGATAAACAAAGTAAAATATACCATGGTAGGCGCTGATTGGTACACCAACACGATTGACTACTACGCAACTCCCACCGGTCAAATTCAGCGTTGGAAATATGAGTATGACGCCGTCTACAACCTGACTAAGATTTACAGGCCCTCGATCAGCGACGGGAGTTACTCCCTTTACAAAACCTATACCTACACGTCTCTCGGCCAAATCTTAACTGCTACCACCGAAGCAGGGACTACGGACCTCACTACTACCTGGACATACAACAGCGGCTGTCTCTACCCGGCCTCGAAGACAGGTCCAGACGGCCTCACGACGAACTACTACTATGACGATGCCTCACGTCTGACGAAGGTGGTGCATCCCGGCATCGACAGTGCTGGAATCCGCTACGCCTACAACAGCTACGGGCAAATGACCTCACACACTGACCCATTGGGAAGAACGACAACATATGCCTACGATACCTACGGCAACCTGACTTCCAGTACCGACCCGCTCAACAATACCTCAACTTTGAGCTATGACAAGCTTGGACACGTTACCAGCCAGACTGACCCACTCAACAGGACCACATCCTACGAATATGCACTTGGAGGATGTGGTGGTTGCGGAGGGGCGTCGGGTGTCGTGACAAAAGTCACGGACGCGCGCGGCAAAGAGACCTTGATGGATTATGATGTCAATGGCAACATGACAAAGCAAACAGACGCGCTGGGCGTCGAGACGGATTATTTCTACGATTCTCTGGACAGACCGACAAAGACAACTTTCCCAGCCGGCAGCGGTAACGACACAACCTATGTCTACGACAAGGCCGGCAGAATGACGGCGGTGACCGACCCGGCGGGCCGCACCACCACATATGGTTATGACGGGTTAGGCCGCCAAACCAGCGTAACCACGCCCATTTCATCGCCTAATCCGAGCGTCGCCTATGCGTACTTCCCCTCGGGCGTCCTGAATTCGGTCACGGATGCGTTAGGCCACACCACATCATATGAATACGACGACGGGCTTCGCCTTACGCGAGTGAGGCACCCCATGAGTAAGTATACGAAGTATTTCTACGACTCCGCCGGAAGAGTCACAAAAACCGGCGCCGGAAGCGACGGCAGCTTTGATCCCACCGAGCGCTTCTACAGCGCCTCGACCGGCCTGCTGACCAAAGTCCGCTATGGCGGTTCCTACGACGTGAATTATACGTATGACGGTAATGGCCGGATAACCAAAACCACCGACTGGATTGATGGGACTGACGGCATTCGGCTGGCCTTTGACAACGCCGGCAGGCTCACCAGTATTACCGATTACGATGACCGCGCACTGACTTACGCTTACGATGCCGCCGGTCATGTTACTTCGATGACCGACTACCACGGCAAGACAACATCGTATTCGTACAATCCCACGGGCCAGATCAGCGGTCTCACAGCGCCTGGAAGCAAGCTGTGGTCTTATTACTACAACGATATCGGCCAAATCACCCAGTACACCCACCCCAACGGCAC
>JAPLKX010000328.1 GCA_026387845.1 Candidatus Hydrogenedentota bacterium
CCAGCCGGCGGTTCTCCGGCAGAACCGACCCCGAGAACGGGTCTGAAGCGGCGGCGCTGCGCGAGTTTGCCCGGGATTGCCTGGGCCGGGGCGACAGCCAGGTCGTTATCTGCGGCCACGCCCACTCCCCCACATGTGAACAGTATCCCACGCCGAACGGGCTCGGCCTTTACATCAATACGGGCGACTGGATGTACCACCGCTCGTATGTGGAATGGGATGGCCAGGAATTCCGACTGGTCTGCCCCCGCGCCGCCGCGACCCCTACCCGATGAGGCCCCGCAGGAAATAGCCCGCCACTACCCCCACCCCAAGTGCCAGCAGCGCCACAACCGCCAGCAAAACTTTGCGCCCGTGCCGCTTGCGGAACGACGACATCGCCAGCGTTAAGGAATGCCAAAACGTCGGGCTGATCTGTGCCACAATAACCGTCACGTTATCCCGGCCCCCGTTGTCCAGCGCCAGCGTCACCAGCCGGTGTGCGTATTCGGCCGAATGCGCCCGCTTTGTAAAAATTGACCGAATATCCGGGTCTTTGACCATGTTGACGAGCCCGTCCGTGCAAAGCAGCAGCCGGTCGCCCTGCACGACGTGCCACACGTACGTGTCCACCGGCACCTCGGGGTGCGTCCCGATGCTGCGCGTCAGGAAGTTGCGGCGGAAATCCGACTCGGCTTCCGCCCTCGACATCAGCCCCAGCTTCACTTGCTCGTCCACCCAACTGTGGTCTTCGGTGGTGGCGATGACTTCGTTGTTGCGGATGTGGTAACACCGGCTGTCGCCCACGTTGGCAATGTAGGCCTTCCGGTTGTCCACGATGGCGGCCAGCAGGGTGGTGCCCATCGGCTTGCCCTCTTTCACGAAATCCTTGTTGGTCCTGAAGATACTGTCGTTGGCCTTCTTAATAGCCAGACGCAGGACACCCAGGATCGCCTGATTGTCTTTCTCCGGGTCGTCGGAACTGGCGGGCCTGGGCTGTTTGAGGCAGTCTTTCAGCAAGGAGACGGCCAATTTGCTTGCGATCTCACCCCCAACATGCCCGCCGAGCCCGTCCGCGACGCACAATAGGGCCCCCTCGTCAAAAAGCTGCAAACCCGGAGTACCTTCACGAAACACCCCGTAACAGTCCTCGTTGTTCTTTTTGTGCCGCCCCACGTCGGTCTGTGCGGCGATATCCATGCGCATGGGACAGGTTTCCTGGTTCCACAAAAACAGTACCAGAAACCCCGCCGCATCGACAACTAGTCAACCGCTTTATTGATTCATCTCATCCGTCAGGATAGAATCCGGCTCGGGCGCAGGGGAGCGGTGAATGGATCGATTTACCTTCAGCACGTTCGTCACCAACGACGACAACTGGGAACCCATCGAACTGTGTCTGGCCATAGCCAACCAGCAACCGGTCCAGCCCCAGCCCTTGTTACTGCTGGGCGATTCCGGCTCTGGAAAGACCCACTTGCTGTGCGCCATTGTCAACCACGTTAAAAAACACGCGCCGCGCACCGCCCTCGCCTACGTCACTGCTCGGGATTTCCCCGCGGCTGTGCGCGCCCTCGCCGAAGATGCCGGTCCCGTTATCCGCGCCGATTCCGCCATCCTTTTGGTGGACCAGTTCGAGAAACTTGCGCCGGACTTACTCGGCCTGCTGGCGCGGATTGCTCCCCTGTTCCTCGGGCAAAACCGCTGCCTCGTCATCGCCTCGCAAACCAGGCCGGAGAACGTGCCGGGATTGCCGGCGCCGGTGCTCAGCCTGATTCAATCGGGGCGCGTCGCCCGGCTTCGAAAGGCCGCGGCGACCCCCGCGCCGGGCCCGGTTCCCCAGGGCGTCCTGCAGCTCGAATCTGAAAACGCGTCGCTGCGGCATGAACTCGAGGCGGTGCGCAGTGAAATGGCCAAGCTGGCACGCGCCGCCGATGAACTCACACGCCTCCAGGAGCAGTTTATAAAAGTGGAGAGCGACCGTCAGCGGCTCGAACGCGGCCGCGCCATGTTCAATGAAACGCTGGCCGAGCAACGCATCCTCGAGCAGGAGGTCCGTTCGCTGCAGCAGGCGCTCGAAGAAACCCGCAAGCAGCGCGATGCCTGCCAGGCCGACAGTGCCGCGTTCGCCGCCGCTACCGCCGAACTGGCGCAGTTGCGGCAGCAGCTTGCCGCTCAACCGCCCCTGCCTGAACGCGCCGCTCCCGCCGAAGATGCCCAGCTACCCGCACAAGACGAACTCCAGCAGGCCCGGCAAACCGTCAAGGATGCCCGAGGCGATCTGGACCGCTGGGCGCTCAAGGCACAGGCCATCCTCCAGCGAGTCGAACTCAACCGGGCGCGGCTGGCCGAAGACTCGGAGCGGCGGTTGCAGCGGGTGTTGGCCTTGCAGCAGCGCGTCGAAGAACTCGCTGCACCTCCTGTTGCATCGGCACAAGAGGCCACCGGTTCCGAACCCAATGGCGCCGAGGCGATCTCACGACAACTCCGCGATATCACCGATGCGGCGACACAATCCGCCGCGGAGGACACCGAAAACCGGCTCCAGGCGCTCTACGCCCAGCTTGTTGACGCCGCACGAGCCATACAACAACTCAGCGACCGCATCAACGACCGCACTGACCCTCCTGAAACGGCTCGACCCCGGCCGTGGTATGCCGATCCCTTCCCGTTGCCGCCCGACAACGCTTCCAAAGGGCCCGGCTCGTGACCCGCTACTTTAACGCCTTGTTACCGGACCGGAACAGGAACCATGCAGGATTTTGAAAACGAGGTCATAAAACTTTTTGAAATCATCCACCCGCTCGACCGGATAGCGCGTGCGGGCTTCGTGGTCCGCGGCGTCGCCCATCCCGAGTCCATCGCCGCACACAGCCATTTCGTGTCGCTGCTGGTCCTCCTGTTTCTCGAACAATACGCCGGCCAGTACGACCCCGACGCCGTACTCACCATGGCCCTCATACACGACCTGTCCGAAGCCCGCCTCATGGACATCCCGATGCCGTACGCCGACGCCTACCTCAGCGATGCCAAAGACCACGCCGAGCAGGCCATCATCGAAGAACTGTTCGCCGGGTTTCCCGAGAAATTCGCCCGGCTCCATCAGGACTTCCTCGATGCCCGGACGCCTGAAGCGCGGCTCGTCAGGGCGCTCGATAAAGTCCAGATGATGCTCAAAGTCCTGTGGTATGAGCGGGAACGCCTCGGCTATCTGGAAGAATTCTGGAGTTCGCCGTCCAACTTCCGCGATTACGGAATAAAACCCGTGTCCGACCTGTTCGACGCAATTTGCACCCGCGCCGGAAGAACAAGACCCGCGTAGAAGCCAGACGCGCATGCAGATAATGTAGGTCCGAATTCCGATTCGGACCGAGCAGGTCCCATTCAGAGATGGGACCTACAGCGATATAATCGGCGTGCGGATTGATTAAAGGGAGAATCGCCAATGTACATCGTTCACGTACACATCGTCGTTAAGCCCGAACATGTCGACGCCTTCATCAAGGCCACAATCGACAACGCTTCCAACAGCATCAAAGAACCGGGAATCGCCCGGTTCGACGTCATCCAGCAAACCGACGACCCCGCCAGGTTCACACTCGTCGAGGTCTATCGCTCGCCCGATGACGCGCCCAAACACAAACAAACCGACCACTACAACCGGTGGATCAAAAACGTCGAACACATGTTCGCCCAGGAACGGACCCGGACCTTCTACAAAAACATCTTCCCCGACAACGCCGGCTGGTAAATTGCGGCCCACTCAAGCAGTTCATAGGTCCGATCCGTCCGATCCGTCTACTTCTGGCCAACCTGCACGTCCAGTTGCGCCACCTGTCGCTGGCCGGGGCTGAGCACCACGGCAACCGGTTCGTTCATATACGCCCATTGGTTTTCACCCACTTGCCCCGAAGCAGTGACTTCCCACGCGCCCGCCCCAAGATGGCCGATGCGGAACTTGTTGCCCGGCCCGAGCCCGTAAAATGTGCCGTTGGTTTCACTCTTTATCCAGACGTTGAAGTACTCCGCGCAAAGCCCACCGAATAGGCCAGCGGCCAATACCGCTCCGCCAGCGCGCCATACTCTTCGCGGTGGCCCGCCAACACACGCCCCACTACCCTGCCGTCCGAGCGCCGGAACATATGCGACTCCTTCGATTTTCATTCTATACAAGTAGAGGCGTCCCGCGTCCAATTGCGGACATGGCCGGCTCTGGGCTTGAAAAAGCCCCGTAAGCCGCCCCCTCCGGCGAACAAGAGCCTTTCTTCTTGGCAATAGGAGCCTGAGGTGAAAGCCCAGGGATCGTGACGATCCGCACAAAGGACTACCGGCTTGTTCACAACCCGCGGGAGCGGGTCCAAATCGGTGGCATCGCCCTGCCGCTCAAAACATTGTTGATCGCCGTGGCGCTGTATGCCATGTATTCCGGGGGAATTATCCGGATTGAAAGCCCA
>JAPLKX010000002.1 GCA_026387845.1 Candidatus Hydrogenedentota bacterium
AACCCTCGCTCCCACGGGACAACGCCGAGGTTTTGACCGACATGCCACTTGCCGGTCATCGAGGTGAAGTAGCCCACCGGGCGCAGCACCTCGGCCATCGTCACACACGTGTCGTTGAGCCTGCCCTGATAACCCGGCAGACCTTTGTCGTCGGTCATGTGACCTGACTGTACACCTTGCTTAGGACCATTTTAATGGTTAGGATTCCCGACAGCAACTGTTTTTATTTCCGAATGTCTTGCCTTCCTTTCGATTTCGATTACCCTGTGATCGTCGGCCAAAGGATAGGGCTCTGCGGGGACGCAACCTGAGCGTCGGCCGGCCATCGGAGCAGAAGCCGGACGGCCGATCTTGGTCGTTCGGCTTTCCTGATTCCCACTCTGCTTTGATGCGATAAGCGATAAATCCCGGGGGGCTGGGGGCAGAGCCCCCGTACCCTTCGGATGGGCTGCAAGCCATCGCTGCTTGAATTCGATCGGCGGGACATAGCCGAGGGCCCCATGCAGTCTTTCCTCGTTGAAGTAGCGGCGATAGTTCTCAATCGTCCACCGCGCATCGGACAAGCCATAGAACAATTCCAGGTTCAGGCACTCGTCACGCAATCGGCCGTTGAAGCTCTCATTGACGCCATTCTGCCAAGGCTTGCCCGGTTCAATATACGCCGTCTGGATCTCCTGTTTCGCCAGCCAGTCCTGGATCGCGGCGGCAATGAACTCCGGGCCGTTGTCGCTGCGGAGATACTCCGGAAAGCCATGGAGGAAAAACAGAAACTCAAGGACCTCGATCACCTTCGCCGCCGGGATCGAATAGTCCACATACGTCTCATGGCTTTCCCGCGTGTACTCGTCCACCACCGTCAGAATCCGCAGTTTCCGTCCATGAACGCACGAATCTTCCATGAAATCATAGGCCCACACGTGGTTCGGGTACAAGGGCTGAATCGGCCGCTCCAGCCCTTTGCCACGCCTTCGCTGCCTTCGTTTGACCGGCACCGTCAGACCATGGACCCGCCAAAGCCTTTCAACCTTCTTATGGTTCACACATGTCCCTTCCCTACGGAGGGCTTCGCAAGCCTTGCGACTGCCTTCCCGCGGATGTCCTTGCGAGTGCTCTTTCAGCGATTCGATCACGTCAGAATCGTCCTTCTCTTTCGGCGTGTATGTCAAAACCGTCCGACTCAGGCTGGTCAGCTCACAAGAGCGTCGTTGCGAAATACCGCGGCAGTGCAAGGCAACGGCGGCCTGGCGACGCTGACCGGCTTCTAAAAATTTGCCTTGAGCACCTCTTTCATCGCATCTATTTCCAGATCGCGTTCGGCCACAATCCGCTTGAGCCGCGTGTTCTCCTTTTCCAACTCGCGCAGACGACGCACATCCGGCACGTTCATCTGCCCAAACTTCTTCCTCCAGCGGTACCAGGTCTGCTCCGAAATACCCTGCCGTTTGCACACCTCGGCCACGGTCTGGCCTGCCGCTTCTGCCTTACGCAGAATCCGCACACTCTGCTCCTCACTGAATCGTTTCATCTTCATGATTTCTCCTGTAATTCCAAAGCCTTCTACAGGGAAATCCTAACACCGTCAATGGCACTAATTTCGGGGGATAAGTCACTTGCCTACGATGCATTGAACAGTCAACGTGTCATGCTTATATGTCATCTCTCTCTTGAAAGAGTGCTTCCTAAGATCATCCGAAAGCATCTCTGCAAGTCTGGAGAACCGGTCAGCTTCGTCGGCCGCCTGCTGGGGATTGAAAGGAAAGTTGTCGATTTCACGTTTATTAAGGT
>JAPLKX010000220.1 GCA_026387845.1 Candidatus Hydrogenedentota bacterium
AGGGTGAGGGCGAAGAGGGTGAGGGCGAAGAGGGCGAGGGCGAGGAGGGCGAAGGCGAGAGTGAGGGCGAGGGCGAAGGTGAAGAACCGCCTCCCGGTTGTTTCTCAGCCGACTCGGCTGAAACGCCTATCGCGTCCGCACTTATTGCCGCCGGCATCACATTTTTCCTGCGGTCGATCGGCGAATTGATCTGAACCACAAGCTCACCGACGGCCAGGAAGCCGGGGGGCGAGCTCTAATTGAGTGGACACGGTGGACGTCGTGGACATTGTGGACGGAATTGCCCGGGGGAAAGTCTCTAGAGGGTAAGCAGAATACATCCGGGCTCTTCCTACCGGTTACCGTGTCGGGGCTGCGGTTCTGTCCACAGCGTCCACAATGTCCACCTTGTCCACGGTGTCCACGGCCCTCTTTATTTGTGTTGCGGCCTGTGGGCGTGTTGGTGCATACTCTGACCACCGGGGTGGCCACTGGGGAACTTGCGTAGCGGAGGGCCTATGAAGTTAAAGACAACTCGGTTTGGCGCCGTCGACGTTGACTCCGACCTTATCCTCACCTTCACGCAGCCTATCATCGGTTTTCCGGAGCATCGCCGGTTTATCTTAATCCCGGTGCGGGAAGGCGGCGCGGTGAAATGGTTGCAGTCCGTCGAGTCGGGCGAGTTGGCGTTCCTGGTAATGGACCCGCGTGCCGTGGTGCCCGATTACCAGGTCGAACTGGCCGCATCGGAGTTGGCTGAACTGGCCGCCGATTCCGTCGACAGCCTCGAGGTCTATACGCTGGTGGTGGTGCCGGAGGACCGGTCGCTGGTCAGGACCAATCTCAAGGCGCCCATCCTGGTCAACCCGCGACATCGGCTGGCCAAGCAAACCATCCTGGAACGGACCGACTATCCCGTTCAGTATCTGCTTGCTCGGGGACAGCAGGACCCTGATCAGAAACAGGAGGCAGTCCATGCTCGTTCTGACTCGTAAAGAAAATGAGAGCATCATGATCGGCAGCGATATCGAGCTCAAGGTACTCGACCTCAAGGACAACCAGGTCAAGCTCGGCATCATCGCACCCCGAAACGTCGCCGTACATCGCCGCGAGGTCTACCTCGCCATTCAGGCGGAAAACGCCCAGGCCGCCGCGTCCGCGCCGGTCGAAGGCATCTCCGATCTCATTCCCCGGTAAAGAAAGGGCCGTCCCATGAAAATCAGCATTGACAACGTCGCATTCAACGGCCTCACCGAAGAGCCGCGCGACGTGCTGGCAGCGGTGGCGGCAATCAGTGATTACGTAAGGACGCGCGGGCGCGCCATCATGAGCGTCAGGGTGGATGGCGCCCACGTTACGCCGGACGCACTGGTGCAAACGTTGCGGGCGAAGGCGGCCGAGAACGTGGACACGCTCGAAATCACAACCGAGGACATCAAGAGCCTGGTCGACAACGCCTTGAGCGAGCTCGAGCAGGTGTTGCCGGATCTCCCGCAGGTGTGCCGGCGGCTGGCGGAAGTGTTTCAAAGCGAAGACCCCGATTCCGGCTATGATCCGTTCCACCAGCTTGCGGCGATTTGGAAAACCGTCAAGGAGCGGCAGATCCAGGTTGCCGGCGCGCTCGACATCGACCTCAATTCGGCCATCGTGGACGGCAGGCCCGTCGCCGAGCATCACACCGAACTCAACCGGCTCCTCGCCGAGGCCGCCGAAGGCATTCAAAAAGGCGATTGCGTGACGTTGGGCGACCTGCTCGAACACGAGTTGCCGCCTCGAGCCGAGATGGAAGCCCGTATTGTGGGCATGCTTCGTTCGCGGGCGCAAGGCGGCCGCGGCTGAGTATGGCGGTACCGCGCGTACTCACCTTCAACTTCCACGAACCCTATCTCGCACTCATGGCCAAGACCGGCCTGCCCTTCACCGTCGGCCTTTATCGCAAACCGGATCTCGCCCGCAAGTGGCACACCCATTACCGGCCCGTGCCGTCCAACATGACGCTCGTCGACGAGCCGGTGTGGCGGGAAGATGTCGCAGCGGGCCGGTTCGACGTCGTAATCGCGCACAACGAGTCCAACGCGCTCGACCTGCTCCCATACCGGCGCACGCCCATGATGCTGGTGTGCCACAACCGCAAGACGTTCCTCAAATCCACCATGACGGCCGACCCACAAACCGGCGCCGAAACCTATGAGCGCCTCCTGTTGCGGCTCGAGGAACAGTTCCAGTTCGTGTTCATCTCCGAATCCAAGATGGCCGACTACGGGATCGGCGGCATCGTGATCCGGCCCGGCATCGACGTCGAAGAATATGGAGGATACACCGGCGAAACGCCCGAGGTCCTCCGCGTGGGCAACATGATGCGCTCCCGCAACCTCATGTTCGACGTCGACCTGCAGGAACAGGTCTGCGCGGGCATCCCCAACAGGGTCACCGGCGTTGACCCGCAGATGCCCGGCGCTCGTGAAGCCAAATCGTTTCACGACCTGCTGGGGCAGTACCGGTCGCTACGGTGCCTGCTTCACATTACGCGCCAGGAGTACGAAGACGGCTATAACCTCAGCACGCTCGAAGCCATGGCGACGGGCATGCCGGTCGTGGCGCTCGCCAACGCCACATCCCCGCTCACCGACGGCGTCAACGGCTTCGTTGCGGCAGACGCGCCAGGCCTCCGCGAGCGCGTGTGCCGCCTCCTCGACGATGCCGGACTCGCCAAAGATATCGGCCAAAAAGGGCGCGATACCGTCGCCCGGGTGTTTTCAATCGAAGCGTTTGTGAAAAACTGGCGCGAGGCCATCGAAAAAGCCGCCGACACCCGCCCCGGCCGGCCCGGCGTTTCAAAAAAGGTCGATTCCTATTACACCAACGCGCGGCCTGAGATCGCCCAGTTCGTCCCGTACGGCGTCGAGCGGGTGCTCGATATCGGGTGTGGCGGCGGCGAGTTCGGCAGGCTGCTTAAAGAGCACGGCGTGCGCGAAGTGCATGGAATCGAGATCGTACCCGAAGCGCGCAACCTCGCCGCCGATCACCTCGACAGCGCTACCCTCGGCAATATCGAGGAGATGGACTTGCCGTTCGACGACGGGTATTTTGACTGCATCACGTTCGCCGACGTCCTCGAACACCTGCGCGACCCCGTGATGGCGCTGCGGAAATCGGCCGGGGTGCTGGCGTGGGACGGCGTCATCGTCATGAGCATTCCCAACGTCCGGTTTTACGAGGTGATCGCGATGCTGGCGGGCGGCCGTTGGACCTATGCCGACGCGGGCATCCTCGACCGGACGCACCTGCGATTTTTCACCGCGGCTGAGATGCAGAACCTCGTCGAGGCGGCGGGCCTCGAACTGTTGCGGATCTCGCCGCTGTCGTTCGTCGATGAGAAGCGATTGCCGCGCGACGCCGGCGGGGCGATCCGGATGGGCCGCGTCACGATCGAGCCGCTCAACGACGCCGATGCCGCCGATCTCCGCACCTACCAGTACCTGGTAGTCGCAGGCCATCCCGGCGCCGACCGGCTCGAACGGGCGCGGCTCGCGCTCGAGATGGGCGAGAACGAGGCCGCGTTGCGGATGGCTGAGCAGGCGTATGGTGTGGACGAGTTCGAGCGGACAGTGCTGATGGCAAGAGCCGCCGGGCGCCTGCACGAAGCCGAGACGGCGCAGCGGCTGTACGTGAAAGCATTGAGCCTGCGCCCGGACGACCGCGCCGTATCAACGGAACTGGGCATCCTGCTGGTGGCGATGAACCGGTATGACGAGGCGGCGCCGCGACTCGAAAAAGCCCTCACGGATGACCCCGCCAACGATTTGGCTGCCGGCGGGCTGGGCTTGATATATATGGCGCGTGGCAAAAACGATGCCGCATTCAAGTTGTTGCACGGGGCGTGCGGTGCCGGGCTGGACAACGTGGCGCTGCTGTCGCCGCTGTACGAAGTTGCGGGCCGGCTTGGCCGCCGCGGTGAAATCGTCGAAGTGATGCGCCGTTACGCCGATTTCTACCCAGCCAACGCGGATATCAGTTGTGAACTCGCGGAGATTCTTGTGCATCTTGGAAAGACGGTGGAAGCCGCGCAGCAGTTGGAGTCCCTGCTATTTCTCGTCCCGTCAAACGATCGGGCGCGCGACCTGCTCGCATCGATCCGCGGAGACGCACCATGAAACCCGCACGCGCGTACGCGGCCGACTTTGCGGGCATGCCTCCGTCCGATAGCGTCGCGCTGGTTGAAGGCCGCGGCGGTGAGCCGACGATCAAATCCGGTGGCGTGCTTCTGCACAGCCGGTACCAGCCGCGGGAGGAAGCGGCGCGCCTGGTGGATTCCGCCGAACTCGATCTGAAACGGCCCGTGGCGGTGATCGGCTGCGGCCTCGGCTATCATGTGGCGGAGCTGGTATCCCGCGGCGTGGCTGTCGCCGTGTTCGAGCCGGATCCCGCGGTGGCCGCGCTCGCCGTCCAGCACGTCCTGCGCGATTCGGACGTCCCGCTGGCCGTCGGCGACGTCGACGAGTTCAGCGGGTGCGAGGGATTCCAGTCGTTCGCCCGGCAGATCCCGCAAGTCCTGGTTCACCCGCCCACCGCGCGCATCCACCCAGCGTATTGCGTCGCCGCGGCCGCCGCGATCTCCAAAGCCGCGCTCGGCTCGCAACGCCTGCGCGTCGCCGTGGTTGGGCCGATGTATGGCGGCTCGCTGCCGATAGCGGGCTACCTCGAGCGGGCGTTCCGCAAGCTGGGCCACGTCAGCCTCCTGATCGACAACGCCCCCGCGTGGGACCTCTACAAGCACACCACTGAGAGCGTCAAGAACAAGCAGGCGTCGTCCCAACTCGGCAGCATGTTCTCGCATTTCGTCGGCGAGTGGACCTACGGGCGCGTCATGGAATTCGCGCCCGACATCTGCATCGTCATGGCCCAGGCGCCCGTCGGCCCGAAGTTTCCCCTGCGCCTGTCCGCGCTCGGCGTCGTCACCGCGTTCTGGTACGTCGAGAACTGGCGCCACCTACCCTACTGGAAACAGGTCGCCCCGTACTACGACTGCTTTTTCCACATCCAGCCCGGCGAGTTCGAGCAACGCCTCACCGACGCCGGATGCCACTGCCACGCTTTCATCCAAACCGCCTGCGACCCCGACGTCCACAAGCGCGCCAAACTCACGCCGGACGAGCAAAAAGAGTTTGGCTGCGACCTGTCCTTTGCCGGGGCCGGCTATTACAACCGGATCCAGATGTTCAAAGGCCTCACCGACTACAACTTCAAGATCTGGGGCGTCGATTGGATTGCCCGCGAACTCATCCCGCTTCTATGCAGGCCCGGCCAGCGGTTCACGCCCGAACTGTTCGGCAAAATCGCGTCGGCCTCGAAAATCAACCTGAACCTCCACTCGAGCACGTTTTGCGAGGGCGTCGACCCCCAGTGCGACGCCATCAACCCGAGGGTGTTCGAAATTGCCGCGTGCGGCGGGTTCCAGTTGTGCGACCCGTGCGTCGGCCTCGACCGGCTCTTCGATTTCGACTCCGAACTGCCCGTCTACCGCGACCTGCGCGAGTTGCGCTCGAGGATCGACCACTTCCTCGCCCATCCCGACGAACGCGCTGCATTCGCCGAACGCGCGCGCACACGCACACTCCGCGACCATACCTACGAGACCAGGGCCAGCCAGATGCTCGATGTCCTCCTCGACAAGTACGGCGCACGAATCTTGCGCAAAGGCATCAGAATCCAGCGCACCGTCGCCGAAATGGTCGAACGAGCCGGCACCGACACCCCGCTCGGCCGATACCTCGCCAGGCTGCCACAGGACGTCCTGTTCACCCAGGAAAACATCAATAACCAGCTCACGGCCGCTACACGGCCCATCACCGAACCCGAAAAAGTTTTCGCGTTCCTCCGCGAAGTCCGCAACTTCACCGAAATGCTCCTGGAGTACAAATCATGAGAATCCTCGTGCTCCAGACCACCCGGATGGGCGACGTCCTCCAAACGTCCCCGCTGATCCGGGCGCTGCGGTACAAATATCCCGGCGCTCATATCGCCGTTATGGTCCGCAGAATGGGCAAGACCATCGCCGAACGGAATCCCGATATCAACCAAGTCCTTATCTATGACGAAGATAGCATCTTTTTAGACCTCCGCAGCCAAGACTCAGACCGGCTGTACCGTGCGTACACGGACACTCAGGTGTATGTACAAGCGATCCGCGCCGGGCAGTACGATGTTGCGTACAATTGCTCGCACAGCATCGCTTCCGCCATGCTGCTCACCCTCGCCGAAATACCTACCGTCGTCGGTGCGCACCTCAGCAACGACTGGCAGTTTGTGTTGCGCGGACCCTGGACCAACTACTTTTTCACCAGCGTTTTTGCCCGCGAATACAACGACCTCAACCTGTGCGACATCACGCGGCGGTTCGAGCCGGAGGCCGTGGGCGAGCCGGGGCTGGTGTTCGACGTGCGGGACGAGGACCGGGCGTTCGTCAACGATCTGCTGGCGTCGAACGGGGTCGGGCCGGACGATTTCGTGGCCTGTTTTCAGCTTGGCGCGAGTGAGGAGAACAAGCGGTGGTCGGAAGGCCATTTCGCGCGGCTGGGCCGCCTGCTCGTCGAGCGGAAAAAGGCGCGCATCTTTCTCCTCGGCGTGAAGGAAGAGGAGCCGCTGGGGAAGGTGTTCGAGGAGCAGGCGCCGGGGCTGGCGGTGCACCTCTACGGCAAGACAACGATCCCGCAGGTAGCGGCCCTGCTCGAACGGTCGCGCCTGCTGGTTTCAAACGACACGGGCACGATGCACATCGCCGCGGCGGTGAATTGCCCGCTGGTGCTGGTCAGCGTCGGCCACGTCCATTTCCGCGAAACCGGGCCGTACGGCGAAGGCCACTGCGCCATCGAGTACAAAAGGCCAAGCCTCGGCCGGGCCGACGGCGTACCCGGCGGGCTCGACGAGCGGACGCTGATCCTGCCCGAACAGGTGTACCGCGCCGTGGAACTCACGATCGACCGGGCCCGCGCCGGCCGCATCGAGCAGGCCGCGCCCCAACCCGGGTTCGACACCGTCGAAATGCACATGACGCGGTTCGCGCCGGACGGCTGCCTCCAATGGTATCCGGTGCTGCGCAGGCCGGTGGCCGAACCCGATTTCATCCGAATCGCGTACCGGCTCATGTGGCTGGATTATCTCGGCGCGCAGCGCGACCCGGAGGTCGAGCGCGTGTCGCTGGCGGATCTCGCCGGCTACTATGAGTCACCGGGCGCGGGTGTAGTCGCATTATGGCGCGACACGCTCGCCGCTACGTTCACCGAACTCGCCGCAATGGCCGAAACCGGCATTCAAGAAACCAACCGGCTGATCGAATGCCTGCAAAGACCCGGCAAGGCGCGGCAGGCCCAGGAGATCGTCCGCAAGCTGACGGCACTCGACGAGCGGATGCGCTTGTTCGGCGAACTCAACCCCCCGTGCAGGCCGCTCGCGCTCATCTCAAGGTTCGAACGAGACAACCTCGAAGGCGCCGACCCCGCCATCCTCTCCCAGCGCACTCTCCAAATCTACCAGGACTGCCGAGACAGGGCCATGCTCTTCGCCCAAAAAGCCGCCCTCGCGGCGAAGTGCTTCGCGTAAGGGCTGCGCTTGAAGTAGGCGCGGTCGTCTCGCCCGCGCCGTCCAGCAAGATGGCTAACGAGTTGAAAGCAAGCCTGCCGTGTAATTGATTTAGGCCATGCCGGGCTGTTTTTGGTTCTTTATCAGCCGTTTGAGGCGTGGGTATTCGTCGACGAGGTGCTGGGGCAGGATGAACTCGGTCTTGCCGAGGCCGTGCTGGATATCGAACGCGTTCACGACGGCCTGGCCCCGGTAGTGGTTGTTGGTGATGACGTAGACTTCGTCGGCCTGTTTACGGATCTGCTCGATTTTCTCGAGCCACGGCTTGAGTTCCTCTTCCGAATAGAGGTAGTCGTACCGTTCGTCGCGGCCCGCATCGTCGCGAAACCAGTCTTCCCAGTTCCTGCCATGGAGGCGGACGTAGCCGATGCACGAGGTGACTTTCGCGCTGGGTTTCAACGATTGGTGGAACAGCGGCTGGTCAATGTTGCAGAACCCCACTCCCCGTTCGGCGAGACCCTCGAACACGTCCGGCTGGTTCCAGGACGAATGGCGTACCTCGAGCGCCAGCGGATAGTCGTGGAACGTGTCGATCAGTCTGGCCAGCCATACGCGGTTCTCGGGCGTCCGCTTGAAACTCCAGGGAAACTGGAGCAGCACGGCGCCGAGTTTGCCTTCGTGCAACAGCGTGTCCATTCCCTCGCGGACCTGGCGCACCTCGTCGGGCGCCGGCTCGATCTCGCGGTCGTGCGTGAACCGCTGCCACATTTTCGCCGTGAACTTGAACCGCGGGTTCCCCTTGACTTTTTGGATCCACGTCATGGCGTTGCCTGCCGGAACCGGCCTGTAGAAAGTGACGTTGAGTTCCAGCGTGTCGAAGAATCGCGACAGGTATTCGAGCGGGTGAAAGCCCTTCGGGGCCGGCTTGGGATAGACAATGCCTTTCCAGTCGTCGTACGACCAGCCCGCAGGGCCGACTCTGACCACACCGGGTTTGCTCATGCTTAGATTATAACTTTTCTCCGGCATAGGAAGGCTTGGAAGGATCCGACGGATCAAATATGGGGGGCCGCGACTTGCCCGTAGTGGTTGCCTGGAAACGGTCTTGCGGCACATAATGCGCGGCATGCGCGATGTTTACAGCCAGGTTCTTCGCACAGCGGGGCTGGAATCGGCGGGATTGTTCTGGATCGGCGCAGAATTGGCCATTCTATTCATGATAATTGCGGCCCGCCGGCACATCCAGACCCGGCCGTTGCCGCCGCGGCTCCAGTTGGAGGACGGCGAGAAACGCCGGGCGCGCGCATGGCTGATTGCGCTTCTCTTCCTGGCGGCGATTGTTCTTGGCCGGCACCTCGTTTATGTTCTCGCGCCGGTTCCGCAGGACGTGGCGCCGCTGCTGAGCGGCCGGATGCGCGCCCACTTGGCTATCTGGAGCGGTTTTGTAACGGCGTGGGTGGTCTTGGAAATCGCAATCGTTTACCAGGGCTTTCGCGGGTACCTGGCGCTGAAGGCGCTGATTGGACCTGCGGAATCCGCAACGCGCCGTCCTGCCAAACCCTCGGCGGCGATGCTATGCCTGGCGGGCGTAATCCTGCTGCACGCGAGCGCGCCGGCCCAGATGCTGCTTGCCGAAGCCCGTGCCGCCAACCAGGTCTATTACAACGTGATGTACCTCTACCTGCGCCTGGCGGGCGTGGTGTGGATACTGGCGGAATGGGTGGCGGGGTTGATCCTGTGGCGCGCTTACGTTCTAGTGGCTTGGGCCGCGAAGCGCATCGAGGCCCCCCATGTTTGAGGGCTTTCTGCAGTACATGGGCAACGCATTCACGCCTGAGATGTATCTGTTCTGGACTCGGATCGAGTGCTCGGCGTGGACGCTGGCCGACGTCGTCATCG
>JAPLKX010000674.1 GCA_026387845.1 Candidatus Hydrogenedentota bacterium
AACGAAAGCCCACGCACCCGCCAAGGGGCGGCGCTGGCGCTGGGGCGGCTGGGCGATCCGCGCGCCGCGGCGCCACTCACTGCCTGCCTGAAGGATCAAGACGAAGCCGTGCGGAGTCAGGTGGAGAGGGCATTGAAAGAGATGGAGTTGAAACCGTTCATCGAGAAGGGAACGCACATGCTTGATGTGGCGAGCGCGGACCTGAACGGCGATGGGACCACGGACTATATTCTGGTGTTGGAAAACCAATGGCAAAAACCGGAGGAGCTTCGCATAGAAGAGGGGCCGAGGCCACTGCTGATCTTGCTTCGTGATGCAGTGGGACGGCTCAAGTCGGTTAAGCGTAATGACAAGATGATCGGTTCTACTGAAACCCTTGAAGGAGCGGACGACTTTGGCGGAGTTGAGGCTGGCGTCAAGACGTTTACGGTTCATCACGGGGGATCCTACGGCAACGGACAAGCGTGGTCGACCGCCTATACGTTCAATTACTCGCGCATTGACAAGACCTGGCAGTTGGTTAAAGCCGAGGAGTACCGGGGCCAGCGGTCGAATGAGGAGGAGATAAACGAGGTTTACACGCCGCCCAAAGACTACGGCAAGATCGACATCGCCGATTTTGATCCGGCGACTTACTTATGGAAAGGCGAACGCTGACCATGTGATGCAGGGCCGCGTGCCCGGGAGGATGAGAATATGAAGACGCTACGTGTAATTGCGGTGCTTGCGGGGAAGCGTATCAGGACGTGGTTAAGAGTGCTGGCTTTCCATGGCGTCGTTCTAGTCGCGTTTCTTGGGTTGTACGGCTGCAATCGGCCCGTGGAGCTCCGTCTCCAACTGAAGCCCGGCGATGTCTATACCAGCCTGATAACGGTGTCCTGACCTTCCTCGGTCAAAAGCTCAACGGGAACTTCCAAGGCGAAGTCATGAACAGCTTCAAAAAGCGTTGGCCCGGAGCCCACGTGAAACATCGGATGAAAGGCAACCGGATCAAAATGTACGACAAGCACGGGTGCGTACTGCGGATCGAGACAGTGATCAATCATCCCTACGAGTTTCGCGTCCGGCGCGAAGGCATACGCCAAGGCGCATGGGGCACGGGCTGGTACCCAACCGCATGCTTGAATTTATCTCCAAAGGTAGTTCTACTGCCGCCCCCAAACCCCAACTTGAACGCACAGATCGAGCGCTATATGCGAGGCATGAAATCTAAATGTCTTGAACGGTGGTGTTCTTAGGGGAACGCTCATTGCGCCGCGCATTGGCTGAGTTCGTAGCCCATACCATGGTGAGCGTAATCATCAGGGACTCGACAATCATCTTATCGAGCCGGGTGACAACGTCGGGCAAACGTGGGGGAGAGTCACTCGCCGTGACCGGCTCGGTGGGATGCTCCAATATTACTTCCGCGAAGCTGCCTAATGATCTTGACTGCTTGCCGCAGGGCCAATGGGTGAATTCCGCCTAATCGGGGTTCTGATCATTGGGGAGACGATTGATGGCCTGCGAACTGACAAAACGACGGCCGAAATTCAGCAGCATTTCCAGGCCCAACTGTTGCGTGCGCCTGAACTTGGCATACCGATGAGTATCTTGACCCTACGGGCCCTACGCTTAAAATCCGGGATTACTCCCGTTCCTCCAAGGGCTCGCTACAAGGCAGCGGCCAAACCTTACCGGGGGGGACTTGCACCCACTAGACTTCGCAACCTTGCTCAGCCGCACCGGGAACGAGAAGCAAACGAGTGCAACCTGTTCAATCTCAAGGCGTACTTCAGCATCGACCCAACTACCCCATACCCTGCCAGAGAGAGTTCACTCTTCTGTCATACTATCCAACTGCGCCGCTATTTCGCAAGAACGGACTCAGGGAAGCCCCCAAATCTCGTAGACTTGTCGTGCTTTCGCGAAATCCAATGCTAGGGTAGACTCCCCGTCTCGAATGTATAGGCCATCCTTGTTCATTGCCTCCAAGACCTCTTTCCGGACATCGAACAGTTGCACTAGGCGCATGCTAGCGGAAGCCGTGTTCTGTTCAAACGGCACATCCCCAAGCCTCGCCATGTCCAAAGCCCGCCAAGCGCCGGAAGATGTGGACCACGCCAACAGAAAGCATTGACCGGGCGATCCGGCGCCGGTGTCCGGATACGCGATTAGCGCCATCCGCGGCGAGTCGAGTTTCTTGCTCACGTCGTCAAGAGCGCAAAGGGTACGAATCAGCAGCGCCGCCTCAATGACCGTGGCCCTTTTTTGCTCTACCACTTCACGCATGGTTCGAACGGTCTGCTGGGGCTCCTGTGGAAGTCTGCAGGCAGGCTCCACAACCACCAGCGGCGAGTCGCCCTGAAACAGGCGTGTCACGCAAAGCGCCAGCCAGTTCTCCGGACTCGTACTTGGAAGCTGGGCTTCGTGCATTTGCGCCAGCATCTCCGAACCTAGAGTCCTCAAGGAAGGATCAGGCGTGAGGGTCCACGCCGTAAGCGAGGCGAGGATGAAGCGTTTGTCTACGGCCTTACCTCCAGGTTCTTGCAGGTCCCACTTCACCACTTGTTTCGGCAAGAGACGCGACATTGCCTTGTCGGAGGCCAGCACCGCTTCGTTCTCGTCGACGATGGACCATTGAATGTGGACGGGGGTCTCCTCTCGTATTTCAAAATTGAGTATCTCTATCGAGGGATAAACCCGTTTGTCGAAAGGCTTGCCGGCTTCTATTGTATACGTCAGCCCGTCCTCGATATTCTTGACCATCGGCGATATCGGATTGACGACTCCAAAACGCACGCGGATCGTGGTTCTCTTTTGATACAGTCCCCTGATTCGAAACCACGGCGGCCTGTCATAAGCCTTGATTGTATTGTGCAAGCTCAACGGCACGTATTCCAGGTATTCGGCCAGGATGTACTCCTGCCCGCCCGGGATTGCCGCACTTTTGGGAGTCAGGCCGGAAGTGTCCTGCGTAGTTCCTGCGGCCTCGGAAGATGCTTTCAGCTCAGGGCCGTCTCTGAGAAAGGCCACATACAATCCGAGGAGGGCGGTCACCGCGGCAAGAAACACGATCCACGCCGGGATCATCAGTCGGCGGCGGGACGTCAGACGTCCTCTTCCTGGCGCGCAAGGCACCGTCGGTAGGTCAGGCGGATACCGAACCATTTCGATAGCTTTGCGGAGATCGCCGAGGAGCAGTTCCGCGCTCTGATATCGTTCCTCAGCGTCATGGGCGCAAGCCTTCTCGACGATCGTGGCGACAAACTCAGGTATGTCCGATCTCCTGTTCCGGAGGAGAACACGCGCGTTTTTCCGAATGTTATCGAGAACATACGACGTGTTTCCGATCTGGGACCTCTCGCAGAAAGGATAGGCATTGGAGAGTAGTTCATACAGGGTGACACCGATGGAGAAGATATCGCAGCGGGCGTCCGCGGCGCGGCCGTCAATGACTTCCGGAGGCATATAGGGAAGTGAGCCAAGGATGACGCCGAAAGTAGAAGAAGTGCCGCGTGACATGCGCAGGCGCGCGATGCCGAAGTCGGCGAGTTTCACGTGTTCCGTGTCAGGATCGATGAGAAGGTTTGCCGGTTTGATGTCGCGGTGGAGAATCCCGTGTGCATGGGCAAACGCTACCGCATCCGTAACACTAGCGACGATCTGAAGCGCCTGCAACACGGGCAACCCATCGGGAACCTCGCGCAGCAAGGCCGCGGCGCTTGACTGGACGTATTCGAGGGCCAAGTAGTGACGCCCCGCGTGCTCACCATGCGTATAGATTTGGACAACGCAGGGGTGCTTGTTGAGTTGGGCAATCGCTTTGGCTTCCCGTCGGAACAGCTTGTCGTGAAGCGGTTCGCCGGAGTTCGACAGGAACTTCAGAGCCACGTCCCGCTCGAGTTCCTTGTCCCAAGCGCGGTAAACGGTCGCAAAACCACCCCTCCCCAATACGTCGATCACCAGATACGTTCCGACGGTCTGTCCGATGAGGGGATCGGAGGATGAAGATGCCGTAGTCTCCTCGCTTTGATTATCCATAGATCCATCCTGCCGCAACCAAGCGTCCTAATTCCTCACTCCCTGTAAATTCCTGCTGCCGTAACGATCATCATGTCCGTGAGGATGCCTGTCACCAGAATGCGGGTCTCCCCATACCAAATGGTGTCGACCATGTATTCAACGTCTTTGTCTCGACCGAGATTCTTCCAGACCTCCATCCAGTTCTTCACGGCCGGGGCGCCCGCGTTATGGTCCATAATGGCAAACAGTAAGCCGTATTCGCCCGGGTAACGCGGCAACACATCTGACATGAAGTACCGTGCTGCAAGGTCATATTGCAGGTCTTTGTTGAGCAGGAACGCTGCCGCGGAACGATTTTCGGTCAGCAATCCCCACTTCTTGTTGAGGTCCTCGAAGGTGCGGGGCATGAATTGGAACAAACCGAGGGCATGCATGGGGGAAAGGGCTGCGGGATAGAATCGGCTTTCTCGTCGCGCCACACTATACAGAAGTTCAGCCAGATGCTCGCTTTCGAGAGTTCCGGGGCGGCTGTATGCGTGGGCCTTCGCCATCACGAGTTCCTTGTCCACGGGGGCGTAGGCGGTAGCCAGGTAGTGAGGGTCATTCTGGACTGCGCCTCGCTCATCACGTCGGATATCGCCGAAGGGACCAATGAGGGCCATAACAAGCGGCCAGTCCTGAACGACCTGCGCCACAGCGCCGACGACCCGCAGGCAGTTGGCGGTCCGTTCCTTCATGGGCTGCTCTTCGGGGGCGCTCCCGCCTGCCGACCGCGCAGCGAATATCGCATCCTGTCGCAACGACAAGACCACGGACAAGCATGGCGTCAGGCCCTGTTTGTCGAGTTCCGTGAGGGGCACTTCCTCTAGTCGCTGCGAAGGGAAGCTCTTTGTGAAAGTCGTCTCCCCCGAGAGCCCTGCCTGGTACAGCCCCGAGTCGAGCGCCTGCCTGATACGGGCATGATACGCGCTCGGCGTCTCCTGGAACGGCTCGATGCGGCTCTCGCGATAGCGGGACCGGATTTCCTCTTCAACGTCGGGTGGCAGCCACAAGCGCTCTCGGGCCGGCGCGCTTGCACCGGGTTGCAGTGCCAGGTGGAGGCGCGCTCTCAGCGCGTGGAAGTCGTAGGGCAGAGCCTCGATGAGCGTGCGGAAGTGCTTCTCGGCCGTGTCCCTCTGCCCGAGTTCCTCATGGATTCTTCCGAGCCAGAAAAGCGCCCTGCCATAGAAGGGCCCCCCGGGCCTGAGCTCGTTCAGTCGGAGCAGAAGGTCGCAGGCCGATTCCAGATCGCCGGGTCGCTGTCGCTGATACAGGGCCATGGCGGGAACGAAATGCGCGCTGTCTTCATAGTCATTGTTGTCCGACACTGCGCGGAGAGATTCGTAGGCCTTGAGACACTCCTCTATTTGATCTTGCTCGAAGTGATACATACCCAACTGGTGCAATGCATCGTCTGTTCTGCTCCCGTTTGGAAACGTCTCTACGAGCCTCTCCAGGTCACGCTTGAACGAAGCCGTATCGGTCGATTTTGCCCAAATCGCCCGCCTAAACAAGGCCTCTTGAACAGTTTTGGGATCAGAGGACTGATCAACCGCGACGGAGATCAATACTTGTGATTCCTCGCGCCATGCGCCCCGTTGCTGAATGCGGACGGTCTGGGCCAGATAGAACGCCGCCTCCGCTCTCGCCTGGCCGACGGGCCCCTCGTATATTTCCCGAAGAAGACGGCTGGTCTGCGCGGTTTGTCCAAGTTCGAACAACCGTCTGGCTTGGAAGAGCTTGAGCCGTTCCGGCGACGCCACGCCGGTTGAGACGAGGGCGGCTATGATCTCCCGTTCCAGGGGTTCGAGTTCATCCGTCCGCGCAATGGAAAGGTAGTCCAGGAATAGTCTTTGGGCCCGATCTCTCTCCCCGGTTTTCCACGCCAGCACAGCGGCCTGCCGCAATGTATCCTCCTCAACCTGAGGCAAGCTGGGTAGCATAAGCCCCCGATACATGCCTTGAGATGCTTTGGAGTCGTGAATGGACGAAACGCAGCCAAGCATTTGTCCGGACAGCTCTCGGTCGGGTTTTGGGTTTTCGTTCAGAAGGACGAGACTACGCCATAGGGCAATCGAGGCGAGTCCAATTGCGCCGTAGTCATCGCCGTGGGAAGGCCGCGATGCCCAAAAAACGATGGCAGCGTACTTGCGCGCAGCCTCGTCCTTTTCTCCCGCCGCCAAGTCGCTCTCGGCTTGCAGAAACGTCCGATAGGGCCAAAGTGGGTTGTCCGTGGCATCTTGCGGCTTTCCGTCGGTAGACTCGTTGGTCTGCATGGCCGGGCGAGCCTCCCCAATCGCAGCAAGCATCTCCTTCAACAATGCTTGCCCGCTGCTCGGATCATCGGAGTCGGCCGAGGAGACCGAGAGCATTCCCAAGACCACGAGAAGAACAGCCAACGACACAGCGAAATTCCCCCCTCGTTTCATCAGTACGATTTCCTATAACGTTTACCATCGCGGGCGGCGCTTTGGCTCTCGGGCACTGGTTATCCCGACGGCAGCCCCACAATTCCAAACCAGCCAAGGCGGCGCTGCCACCAAACGGCATGCAATGTATTGACGAGTTTACGAAATGATGTACGTGCGGTGCAAATAGAAGAAATCGACTAAACAGAGAACTTGAATCCCGTATGGTCAGTTAACCAGGCTCTGAGCCATGATTGAGAAAGAGGAAGTGCTGATGACATAGTGGAAGCCTTCCCGGGTAAGGCAGATCCAGCCGCCCGGAACCGCTGTTTAGACAGTGGGCGTCCAACGAGGTGAAGGGAGTGTGCCCTGAATCTGACACGTGGCCCCGAGAACGGAATAGTTTGGGTGACTGGCGACTGTTTTGACCTAACGAGCAGGCCATCGACCGTCCAACTCACGGCAAACACATACGCACACTTACAAGCGCACGACGAGGATATTGATCGGTTTTGAATTGTGATTGAGCGAACTATGGGCGGCGGGTACAGATGCTATATAATCTGCCAAGTTGTCGTAGGACGTGCAGGGGAACAGCGTTAGTGATTGGGAACAAAAAGGAGCGAAGAAGTGATCCAGAGCATCGACATTCATAGTAGCGTGGCCGTCTATGTCCAGATAGAAAACCACGTGCAGTTCGCCATTGCCTCAGGCCGTCTTAAGCCTGGCGACAAGCTGCCATCAGTTCGTGAACTCTCAGAGCGTCTCGGCGTCAATCCCAATACGATCGCAAAAGCTTACCGCGATCTCGAGGTCATGGGCTTGTTGTACACGCGCCGCGGCATGGGCGTGTTTATCGACAAGGACGTAGAAGCCAAGTGTGGCCAGGACTGCCGCAAACGCATCATCGGGCGGTTGTTTGAAGTCGTCGCAGAAGCCAAGGCCGCGGGCATGTCTCGCAAAGAAGTACTCACCATCGTCGAGGCAAGCATTGCCGTTGATGCCACGCCATATGGAGAGACGCCCTCTTCATTGATTGCATTGGCCAAGCAGCCGAAGAAGACCTCCAAGTAACCGCAAAACTTTTCTGGCATCGAAAACAATAACGTGGCCACCTCCAACGGGGGTGGCCACATTTGCCTTGTGCCGTACTGTAGCGGGGGGCGGATTCGAACCGCCGACCTTTGTGTTCCGGCTCCTCAGGTGCTGAGTATGAATACGGGGATTGGGGCCTTCCTGATTGAATGTGTATTCCTTTTCACAACCTTGCCCACAGACCGATTTTCCACTTGCCCGCGGTCCTTCTCAAGGCCTTATTCTGCCCTTACGGATGCGTGTCCGAAGTGTCAAGGGTTTTGCGAAGTGCTTTACCGACAGTGGTTTGTACGCCGCGATGAGGTGAACAATGGTTGCACATACGGGCTGGTCGTTGTCCGTTGCCATGGAGAACCACACGGACGGCCTTCACCGGACGGTTGCGACGGACAGGAGCGCGAATGGTAGACCTCGTCTTCACGCAGACCGAACGCAAAACAAAAACCTGAACCGACAACCCACTTTCGGCCTGGGCCTCCACATGCTGGCGAGCCCACTCACGATTCCAGGCCAGACTGCGCTTGCATCGCCTCGCCCGAGTCCTCGCCATCAGACCACCCTCCATCGCTGATGGTGGCATTGTCTCTCGTACCGCCGAAAAGCGGAAGACGGCCTTCACCGGACGGATACGAAAGCGTGGAGACCATTGATGGTGATAGAGACAAAGCGGCCATGCAAGCGAAAACCGTGCCTGAATACGGGAACAGTGGCGTTCGCACGCCCAGGCGCAGGTGGAGAGTGGGTTGTCGGCACGGGAGTGCTGTCACGGGTACATGTGGGCTGAAGCGCTGAGGCAATCATAGTGCTTACCGTTGGAAAGGATCTAAGTAAGAGTGGTTAGTACCTTAAACTCCAGCTTCTATAAAAAACAACAAGAAGTTTTTCGCTTATCCGACGTAAGTAATTCCTCTGCAATAGTTTATAAAGTGCAAAAACTGCCGAGTTTATGGCGCTTCACTGGGTTGTGGGCAAAGCCCACGTCCCACGTCAGTGGATTTCAACTGGTTGGCGACGATGGGCAAGAGGTTCAACAGGTGATTGAAACTGTGTTTGACGGCGTGCACAGATGCTATATAATGTGCCGAGTTTTCGTAGGAGTGCGTTGGGACAGCCTTGGTGATTGGGAACAAAAAGGAGCAAAGAAGTGATCCAGAGCATCGACATTCATAGTAGCGTTGCCGTCTATGTCCAGATAGAAAACCACGTGCAGTTCGCCATTGCCTCAGGCCGCCTTAAGCCAGGCGACCGGCTGCCCTCGGTTCGTGAACTCTCAGAGCGTCTTGGCGTCAATCCCAATACGGTCGCAAAATCTTACCGCGATCTCGAGGTCATGGGCTTGTTGTACACACGCCGGGGCATGGGCGTGTTTATCGACAAGGACGTAGAAGCCAAGTGTGGCCAGGATTGCCGAAAACGCATCATCGGGCGGTTGTTTGTAGTCGTCGCAGAAGCCAAGGCCGCGGGCATGTCTCGCAAAGAAGGAATCACCATCCTCGAAGCAAGCATTGCCGTCGATGCCACCCCATACGGTGAGACGCCCTCTTCACTGGTTGCATTGGCCAAGCGGCCGAGGAAGTCCGGAAAACAGACCTGAAGCTATTCTGCGAAATTCTGGGATGGGTTTGTGTAATTTCCGTTTCTTGTGGTGTGTGGATTCGTCTGGAAACAGTACGTGATGCGCATCAAGTGCGGTAGCGTTTTCGTCAGCGTTTTGGGAAGGGGTCGTTGGAGCATTTCCAATGTAGGGAGGACCGAACGATGTTTCTGAGCAGCACGATTTTCCCGTATGTGGCTTGCGTAGTATTCTGTGCCTTGTCCGGGGAAGGCATGGGTGTGGCGAACGAGGTTATGTACGCGCAGCCGGAGGCGTCAATCGCGCTTGACCCGGCGAATGTTCCCGCGCCGGGTGACGGTTCGGAAGATGCTGGGGCGGAGGAAATGCCGCCTGAGAAGGTGGCCTCCGTACAGATACCCTTATGGTTTTCCGGCAGTGTCTCGGAAGGCGAGGTCTTTTCCTCGCAAGTCAATGTGCCAGATGCGTGTTCATTGGGCCGGATTTCGATTCCGATGAGCAATCCCGGGGGGACGACCGGCCGCAGTTCGTTGCGTTGGGTTGTGAGTGTCAACGGCTTTGCCGTGATGGATGGCACCTCCGGTTCGTACACCCTACCCAAGGGCGTGCTTCAACAGGGAGACAATACCGTACAGTTCGAGTTTGCGGTAGACGCGGACGGCGTCGCGGAAGTAACCCAGGTGGCGGCTACCGGCTATTTTCGGGCCGAGGAGCAGACCTTGTCCGCGGGGAGTTTCAAAGAGCGTGGACAAGGACCGAGAGTGGTGAATGAAGGGGATTCCCTGACATTTACCGTGTCGTCTTCTTTTGTGTGTTCGGAGCTGGCGATGCTGGTTCACACCGTGGACCGGGGCGGCGTCGGCGACGGCATGGCCAATTTCCCCTACGTCGTGTATGTGGATGGCGCACCCGTTGAAAACGGTACGGCGACGCTTACGTTTCCCAGCGGTTATCTCCAGGAGGGGTCGCATCAAGTCGCCATTACATTCCCGAACGATGGCGACGCCAAAGCGGAAAGCGCCTTGGTGTGTGAGGATTCCTATATTCAGGTGAAGGAAGCGGCCTTGCCTGATGGGAGTTTCCGGTCGCGCGGTCAAGGGCCGGTGGTGATCAATGAAGGAGATTCACTCACGTTCACGGTCGATTCCCCCTATGCGGGCGCGGAAGCCAAGATGTCGATCCATAGCACGGACCGGGGCCGGATGCTCAACGGCATCAGCCCGATGAAGTATGTGCTGATTGTGAATGGCCAACCCGTGATTGGTGGGACCTCGAGTGCGGTTACTTTGCCCAGCGGGGTACTACATCAAGGCGATAATACGTTGGTCATCAGCTTTCAGAACGATGGCGACGCCACCGCCGAGACCACCCTGGTGCTTGAAGATTCCTATATTCAGGTCAAGGAAAAAGTGTTGGCCACTGGCAGCTTCCATGAACGCGATCAAGACGCCGTTGTAGTTCATGAAGGAGATTCCCTTACCTTTAACGTGGCCTCCGAATTTACCTGCACCCAGGGCAGCGTCAAGTTGCATATGACGGATCAGGGCGGGGCCGATAATGGGCGCTCCTATCTTAAGTACATTCTCAAGATCAACGGATTCGCCGTGCTTTCCGGTACCACGGGGACCTATAACATTCCCGCCGGGGTGATTCAAAAAGGATCGAACGCATTCGTCTTCGAGTTCCCGGCGGATACCGATACCACTACAGAATCGACGTTGGTACTCGAGGATTCCTTCTTTTCGCTTGAAGCGGGAACACTTATGGAAGGCGCCTTCAAGGACCGGGGACGGGGCCCGGGCATAATCAACGAATTGGATGTGCTCACCTTCAGTCTGGACCTGGATGCTGGTTCGCTTGCAGGCGAACTCTGGATTCATGCGACCGATCGCGGCGGTGTGGACAATGGAACAACCACACTGAAATATGACCTCCAGATCAACGGAGCGAACGTCCTGACCAACAAGTCGTTGGGAACGAAATATGCCATTCCTGCCGGACAAACCGTTGCCGGCGCCAATACGTTTGTGATAAAGATTCTAAAAGACACCGATACAAAAGCCGAAACCGCCCTGCTATTGGAAGATTCTTATATCTACATGCAAGGCGAAAACTGGCCGGATGCCGATAGCGATGGCCTGCCGGACTATCTCGAGGGCGATCCCACCCTGGACACGGACGGCGACGGCGATTTCAATTATCTGGACCCGGATTCCGACAATGACGGATTCCGCGACGGCGATGAATACCGCAGCGGTTACGATCCGCTCGATCCGGAAAGCATCCCGGCGAGCTTGCTGATTCTGGATGAAACGGTCTCCCCCAGTTTCTGGCGCGACGACACCTTGGAACTGCTCGTGGCCCCGGTGTCTTTTGTCACGCCTGATGAGGACGGCAATCCGCCCATCCTTCCTGCGTTCGCTATGGGAACCATCACGGTGAGTCCGCCAACGTACAGCGCCGATGTGACCATTGTGAAAGTGGATGAAGCGCCGAAACCGTTGGCGGTGGTCATGTTGTTTGACGGCAGCGGCAGCCTGGTCACCAACGATAAAAACGATCTCCGTGTTCAGGCCGGGAAAGCGTTTATAGAGCAGCTTCGCCCGAGTGACGAAGCCGCCGTGCTGGAATTTGCACGGTATCTTTCCACGGACCCGCTCTATGTGACCGGTATACACCAGGATTTTACTTCAGATGCGGCCGCGCTCAACACCGCCATGGACAAGCTGGACGAAACGGGTGGAACACCGCTTTACGAATCGGCCCTTGAAACGCTCGAGTGGTTCGATGCGTCGCGTGACGATACCACCTGGCAACGGGTGCTCATCCTTTTCTCCGACGGCGAGCCGAACACAAGCACACACCGCGACGAGGTGATTGCCTTCGCCCAGGAAGCCAAGATTCCGGTGGTAACCGTGGGCTTGGCCGATGCCGCCATCGAGAATACCGTTGCGGCGGAGGCCATGCGTACGCTGGCCGAAGAAACCCACGGCCTGTATGTGCCCGCGAAGGGCGCCGCGGATTTGGCCAACATTTACACCAGCCTGGCGGAAGGACTGCTGGGTGAAGCCTACCAGGTGACCTTTGTCTTCAGTCCGCATCCGCCCGCGGGTACGGAGATTAGCGTTTCCCTGGAGAGCAACTACGGCGATGCCGCGTACACCTTCATAGCGCCGGGCATCCCGGACTCCGATGGAGACGGTTTGTACGACAATGAAGAAACGCGAATGGCTTGGTCGATCCCGGCGAGACCGATCCGAACAATGCGGATTCGGACGGCGACGGGGTAAACGATTACGATGAGATTTACCTCTACCACACGGATCCCACCGAGCCGGATTCGGACGATGACGGTTCGGATGACGGCACGGAAACGGAGTTCGGAAGCGATCCCAATGACGATGACGACCTGCCGCCCAACCTCACGTCGATGACGATCGGCATACTCACCGTGGAAGCGGAACAGTTCGTGCAAATTCAGACCAACGTTTATGAAACGCGCGGGTATGCACGGATCAACAGCCTGCTCTATTTCAGCGGAACGCTCACGCTGGATAAGAACGCATTGACGGTGAGCGCCAATGGCACATGGACCTTGGACAATGTGCCGTATGTCGGCGATGTGAGTTTCTACAACGGAAGCATTACGGTGAACGCCAGCACCGGCGTTTGCGCGGGACTGAACAGGGCCGCTTCCTTGCTTGAAGTGATCGAGTTGGGCATCGAGTTCGAGGGCTTTTCGTTTGTCTCGGGGGGCATACAAATCGCCGGTGCAATCGAACTGCCGGAGGAAATCGGTGCAAAAGCCGAATTTGAAAACCTGACCATTTCCAGGACTACCGGCATCGATTTCGTCGGCTCGATCACCCTGCCCGACGTGGAATTTGCCGATTTCCCGTGGGGGTTCAAAGATTCGCACTTGGATTTCAATACCATCGAAAACGAATTCGGCGGAGGCGGCAAGATCAGCACGCCGAAATTCGATGTGCTCATCGAGCAAATCACCATCCGCAACGGGCGCCTTGAAACGGTGCTGCTCGGTATTGGTTTCCCGGAACCGGGAATCAATCTGGACAGTTCGGGCGTCGTGTGGTTGAAATCGGTTTCCGGCGGGCTGATGGACATGGCGCCCGGCCCGCCGCCGCTCAAGATCAAAGCCGCGTGCGAACTCACCATTGGGCCGGCCATAGCGGGATTCCAACTGATCACGGGCGTCCCTGAAATCCTCTTGGACACCTCGGGCATGTTTACCGCAACCGGCACCATCTATCTGTTCGGCGGACCGGACGAAGGCTACGAAATGAGCCAGATCGTAGCAAGTTTCGGCACGCCGTCGAGTGCCGAACCCGGATTCCGGTTCAGTGCAACCGCGTATCTGTGGAAAGAGGTGTTCGAGCCGCAGATGACCTTCAGTATCGACTTCGACAACCAGTTCGAAGGCACGGCCACCGGGACCTTCGATCTGGGCAACGTGGATTTGTCCATCCTCGGCGACACAGCTGGAGAA
>JAPLKX010000790.1 GCA_026387845.1 Candidatus Hydrogenedentota bacterium
GACGTCGGCGGGGAAGACCTGGTCAAGAGGGTACAGGAGGGTTGGACCGATTTCGATGCCGCCGTGGCCGCGCCCGACATGATGGGCCTGGTTGGCAAACTGGGCAAAATCCTCGGGCCCCGGGGCCTGATGCCCAGCCCAAAGGCCGGCACCGTTACGCCCAACGTCGGACAGGCCGTGGCCGAGATCAAGAAAGGCCGGATCGAGTACCGCATCGACAAAAACGCAAATATCCACGTCGCGGTCGGCAAGGCCTCGTTCACGCCTCAACAGATCGAAGAAAACGCCGCTACCGTCATCGAATCCATAATCAAGGCTCGGCCCTCCGCCTGCAAAGGCACCTACCTCAAGACGTGCGCCATCAGCAGCACCATGGGCCCGGGGTTCAAACTGGATCCGGCCGCGTTGACCGCGCAATTCCGTAGCGCCTGATCCCGGCGATTTGCTATAATGGCGCGCACGCGCGGCGCCGGACACGCGCCCTCCGCGGTGCTGTCCGGCGCGTTTCATTAAACTAATAAGAGGCAGGGGAGTCTTACCGAGGAGCAGTCGTCTTATGGCCAGACATGCCAACGGAGTTCTTTTCACTTCCGAATCCGTAACCGAGGGGCATCCCGACAAAGTCGCCGACAACATCTCCGACGCCATCCTGGATGCCATGATTGAACAGGACCCGATGAGCCGCGTCGCTTGCGAGACGATGGTCACCACGGGCCTTTGCATGGTGGCGGGCGAAATCACTTCCACCGCAATTGTCGACGTGCCCGCCGTCGCCCGCGACACCATCATCGACATCGGGTACGTGGGCGGCGAATCCGGGTTCGACGGCCGGTCGTGCAGCGTCCTCGTTGCCCTCGACAAGCAGTCGCCCGACATCTCCACGGGCGTCACTGCCACCGACAGCCACGAGCAGGGCGCCGGCGATCAGGGAATGATGTTCGGGTTTGCCTGCAAGGAAACGCCCGAACTGATGCCCCTGCCGATCGGGCTGGCGCACAAGCTGGGCGTCCGGCTCGCCCAACTGCGCAAGTCCGGCGAACTCGACTGGCTCATGCCCGACGGCAAAAGCCAGGTCACCGTCGAGTACGTCGACGGCAAGCCCTACCGGATCGACACCATCGTCATCTCCAACCAGCACAGCCCGCGTATCAGCCAGCAGGATATACGAAAGCTCATCATCGAGCACGTCTGCAAACCTATCATCCCACAGCAGTACCTCAAGGGCGATATCATTTATCACATCAACCCAACCGGCCGGTTCGTGGTCGGCGGGCCCGTCGGCGATACCGGTCTGACCGGCAGGAAAATCATCGTCGACACATACGGCGGGATGGGCCGGCACGGCGGCGGCGCGTTCAGCGGAAAAGACCCCTCCAAGGTCGACCGCAGCGCCTGCTACATGGCCCGGTACATCGCTAAGAATATCGTCGCGGCCGGGGCCGCCCATTGCTGCGAAGTACAACTCGCCTACGCAATCGGCGTCGCCGAACCCGTCTCAATCAACGTGACCACCTTCGGTTCCGGCGTCGTCGACGACCTCAAGGTCGCA
>JAPLKX010000102.1 GCA_026387845.1 Candidatus Hydrogenedentota bacterium
ATCTGATACTTGGCGTCAAAACCCCGCAGGTTAAAATAATTCCGCGCCACGTCGGCCAGCAGAGTCTGGCAAACCACTTCAAAGTCATATGCCGAAGCCAGAAACAGGGCCCGCGACGATTCATACGAGCGCCTCAACCGCCCCCAGATATCTATCTCATAAGAAAGATCAAAAGGAACTCGAAACGAATTCGCCAACGTTCCCGAACTGGTTGCGCCGGTTGTCGATGCCAGTCCGCCTGATGACAACGTACTGCTCCCGCCTGTCCCGGTACCAGTGCCTTGCCCAAAGTTTTGCACCTGTCGCGCTATCCCCGATATTTGTTGCAGCACGGTCGACACCTCGGAAAGACCGTTCGTCGTCTGCGTTACAGACGGAGTTGGAATGCGTGACCGCGTTGCGGACGGGTCCAAGGTGATGACAGGGAAGAAAGAACTCCTCACGCCTGCGGCAGCCGCCCGGGCCTGCGCAACTCGCGCCATCGCGGCTTTTAGATTCTGGTTTGCCCTCAGCGCCTCCTCTTCAAGCGCACTGAGTTCAGGGTCATCAAACAGCCGCCACCAGTCCCCGCCTAGCTCAGGCTGCGCGTTTTCCGAAGGCGTTGCGCTTTTGTAGGCGGGGGGCGTGTCCAACGCCGGACGATGGTAGTTGGGTCCCGTCATGCAGGATGCCGCCATAAATGCTACTGCGACAGCCCCTGTACGAGGCATCAAACGCCTCACGCGCTTCATAGTACCTCCACCCTCGTCTATCCTCGTTCGGCATGGGTACGCCCGGCTACAGGCTACTCATGACGTAACGCCTCGATCGGATCCAACCGCGCAGCTTTTCTCGCCGGGAAATAGCCAAAAATCACGCCAATCGCCCCAGAGAAAAGAACGGCAATGAGAATAATCGGCACGTTAAATACCAGCGGTACCTGCAAGAGACCGGCAAGCGCATAAGACGCCCCCAGCGCGAACAATATGCCCAACAGCCCTCCGAACGACGACAATACCACCGACTCAACCAAAAACTGCAGGAGCACTTCCCGTTCCAGCGCGCCTATTGCCAAGCGGGTCCCGATTTCGCGCGTGCGTTCCGTCACCGACACCAGCATGATGTTCATGATGCCAATCCCGCCTACCAGCAGGCTCACCGCCGCCACCGCGCCCAGAAGGCCCGTCAGCACCCGGGTGGTGCCCGTCAGCATGGTGGAAATTTCCTTCAAGTCCATAACGGTGAAATTATCGTCTTCATTCGATGAAAGGTGGCGGCGCACACGCATCAGGCGCCCAATTTCCTGTTTCGCCTTCTCGGTCGACACCCCATCCTTGACCGAAACCTGGATCAACCCCACATCTTCATTCCCCGCAATCCGGCGCTGAAATGTTCGCAGCGGCACAACAATAATGTCATCCTGATCCATTCCCATGGTCGACTGCCCCTTGGCTTCAAGCAGTCCCACCACTTCGCAGGAGAGGTTGCCGAGGCGAATCTTGCTGCCAATGGGATCCTGGCTTCCAAACAGCTTGTTTCGCACGGTTTCGCCAATCACGCAGTTCGCAATGCCGACCCGGACTTCCGCCGCCGTAAACGCCCGGCCTTCGGCAATGTGCCGGTTGCTTACGATAAAGTATTGATCCGTGGTGCCCGTTACGGTGCTGGACCAGTTTTCGTTGGCGTAGATGGCGGTTGTTGCACGGCTCGCCGTCGGCGCCACCGCCTGGACCGAAGGGACGTCGCGCGCAATGGCTTCCGCGTCGGCCAGTTTGAACGGCGGGGCAGAGCCCGCCTGCCCGGGCCCCATGCGTTTGCCCGGTGCAACCATCATCAGGTTGCTGCCCAGGCTCGAGATCTGTTCTGTGACCTGCTTGGTTGCGCCCCCACCGAGCGTCACCAGAATAATGACGGCGGCTACACCTATGATAATGCCCAGCATCGTGAGGAACGACCGCATGACGTTGCGGCGAAGTTCGCGAAGCCCCAGTAATAAAGCGTTAGCCAGCATCAACATCTTCCTTCTCGGAATGATCGTTCTCGATCAGTCCGTCCTTGAAATGCACGGTCCGTTTCGCATAGGCAGCCATATCAGACTCGTGAGTGACCATGACTACCGTAATGCCGTTGTCGCGGTTGAATGCCGTCAGCAGACCCATAATTTCAAGGCCGCGCGCCGAATCCAGGTTGCCCGTGGGCTCATCCGCCAGCAACATAACCGGCTGCGTTACAATCGCCCGCGCGATAGCGACCCGTTGCTGCTGGCCCCCGGACAACTCCCCCGGCGTGTGGTGTTCCCAGCCGGTAAGCCCGACGACCCCCATGGCGTTCCGCGCCCGAGTGTGCCGGCCATGCCTCGTCTCGCCGCGGTAGATTAAAGGCAACTCTACATTCTCGAGTGCCGATGTTCGGTTCAGGAGATTGAACCCCTGGAATATGAATCCCAGGTAGTGACGCCGCAAGAGGGCACGCTGATTTCTGCTCAGTTTGCCCACATCGACCCCGCAAAACCGGTACATGCCTGCCGTTGGCGTGTCCAGGCACCCAATAATATTCATGCAGGTGCTCTTGCCTGAGCCGCTCGGGCCCATTACGGCCACAAACTCGCCCGGATAAATGCTCAGGTCTACGCCGCGCAACGCTTCCATTCTTGCCGTGCCGGTTCCATAAACTTTGGTAACGCCACTGAGTTCAATAAGAGGCTCAGACGACGGCTCACTGGAATTTAAAGCAGCGTTCATTTTGTCGTCGCCATATCCGTTACTAATTCCATTCCCGGTTCAACCGCGCCGGCCGTCACTTCCGTCATCTTGCCGTCTGTCAGGCCTTTCGTTATCAAGATAGGCGTCAATTGGCCGTCCTTTACGGTCCAAACACGCTGCTCTTTGCTCTTTGCAGTCAAATCTTCCCGCTGGGTGGGTTCGGACCGGGGTGGATGCGGCAGAATCGCGCTGAGCAGGCTGCGGCTGCCGGCTGTCTGTTTTGGTTGGGTCTGCGGCGGGGCAAAACGCAACACCGCATTCGGAACAAGAACCACATTTTCCCGTTTGTCGACCGTTAGCGAAGCCGTAGCCGTCATCCCCGGCCGAAGCGCCAGCGACGAGTTGTCCACCTTCAGGACAGCCTTATAAGTCACAACCCCCTCGACCGTTTGCGAACCATAACGTACCTGGGTGGTGCGGGCGCTGAATGTCTGATCCGGATACGCGTCCACAGAAAACGTCGCCTCCTGGTCCTCACGCACCTGGCCAACGTCCGCCTCATCCACATCCACCAGGAGTTTCATTTGCGACAGATCTTCCGCCAGCGTAAACAGTATCGGCGACTGGAACATCGCCGCCACCGTCTGGCCCGGTTCTACCGAACGTACCAGGACCACTCCGTTGATCGGCGACCGGACCACGGCCTTGGTCAAATCCGACTTGTTGGCATCCAGAGTGGCTTGGGCCTGTGCCACGACAGCCTTGGTACTGGCTTCATCGGCCCGTGCACGGGCCAGAGAGGCTTTTTGAGTGTCGTATTCAGTTTTGGCGGGCACTTTGCCGTCGCTCAGTCTCCGGACTTCGTCCAACCGCGCCATCTGCGCGTCCGCTTCCTGGACGGTTGCCTGAGATTGAAGCAGTTTGGCCTTGGCAGACTCGAGTGCCGAGCTCGATTGCAGCGCCTGCGCTTGAAGCTTCGACGGGTCAAGCTCCGCCAGAACCTGGCCCACCTCGACTCGGTCGTTGTAATCAACCTTGACCGTCTTAATCGTTCCGGAAACCTCGATCCCGACGTCTACGGTATTGACAGGCGCGAGCGTTCCCGTAGCGCTCACCGTCACCAATAAATCGCCACGTGTCACGGGCTGCGTTTCATACCGGACGTTGCTGGACTTCTCCCGGGTGAACCCATAAGCGCCTGCGACCACGGCCAAAATCACCACCAGCCAAATGAACCACTTTATGACGCGACGCAGCCTTGACCGCGTGGCATCAACGCCAAGCGTCATGGCGACATCTTTTCTCAGATCCTTGCTGGAGTTTGTCATGGCTTCGGCCTTATTCCCCTTCGTTTCGCAGCAGTATGTGACTTTGCCCTGGTCTTCTTTCCACCTTTAATCGCTTCTACCCCCGCCAGGGAAAACCTCACGATATGCTCTACAAGAAGCTCAAGGTTTTCCGGTTTGAGGCCAAAAATCGCTCGCGGCCCCTCTTGCCGCGGCCCTGGCGCCGCAATCATGCATTGGCTGATGATGCTCATCTCACACCACTCCACCGCCCGCTGCGTTGCCTCCGGCCCCATCAAGGCCCGA
>JAPLKX010000519.1 GCA_026387845.1 Candidatus Hydrogenedentota bacterium
AGGGGCGGTTTCTCCGAAACCAGCCCCTGCGGGTTCGCGGCGCGAGTCTCGCCGGGGCCAGTGCGTTGATGTGCTGCGCGGGCGGGACACAATATCCCAATCGAGAACAGGGATACCCGGCATCTCTTGGGAATGAGGTCGTTGGCTAAGTCCTTTGCCGAGGAAAACCTCTTCGCGCGCCGCAATATCCTTTACAACATGTTTGCAGCGTGCACAAGGCATACGCTACTCTCGGAGCCCAGGGAGTCTCAAGACAAGCTTCTCGGATTGCCCTTAGACCTCGACGGGAAGGCGCTGAAACTGATGCCACTCATGCTGACAAAGATCGTGACCGCAATAATCTCTCCGCTGGGCCTGTCATTGTTCCTGGCCCTTATTGCTGGAATACTCTTTTGGCGGGAATGGAAGAAACTCGGCGGGATACTGCTTTCCTTGGCCATAGCGTGGTTGTGGTTATGGTCAACCCCCGTGTTCACGGATTGGGTTGTTGGTATGATCGAAAGTGAATTTCCGCCCGTGCCTGTCGAAGAAATGGAATCGGCGGATGCGATTGTCCTCCTTGGAGGCGGAGTAATGTCAGCCCGACCCCCGCGGCTCTACACAGAGGTGAATGCAGCCGGAGACAGGGTCCTCCACGCGGCGAGGCTGTACAAAGCGGGGAAAGCTAGATGGATCATTGTAAGTGGTGGATGCGGCGTCTGGTCAGATGAAAATCTTGAGCCGGACTCCATTATCACGCGCGCGCTTCTGAAAGAACTGGGCGTTCCGGAAGAAGCAGTGCTTACAGAGGACGCCAGCCGCAACACCCGCGAAAACGCCCTGTTTACCAAGCGTCTTCTCGACGATCACGGCTTCAAGAAAATTCTCCTGGTGACTTCAGCTCTGCATATGCGCCGTGCCATAGCCGAGTTTCAGCATGTCTGCCCACAAGTCTGCCCGGCCCCTACCGATTACGAGATGGCAAAAAGCGGGCCGCGAATGCTGCTTGTCTTCCTGCCGGATGCTGGAGCGCTGGCGGACGGTTCAAAGGCTTTCAAAGAGATAATCGGCTGTGTGGTACAAATGGTAACGGCTACCCTCAGCGTGGCAAGTTAGGTTCTTCGATTTCCAGCAGCATTACGTCATCGAAGAAAACGACAGCCTGGGGGACGGTGGCCAATTGAACGCGCATGGTGTTCCATTGCAGCTGACACGGCATGTAGTCCACCTGCCATATCCACGCACTCGACGTTGCCCGGTCGTGGGTGATGCCTTCGGACACAACGCTATCGTCTTTGTCGAGGGATTGCCAACTGAGATATCCTTCGCCTTGCGGACCCTTGTTACGGCCCGCAAGCAGGTAGCCAACCCCCGCTCGTACTTGAATCGGCACACTGTAAAACCAAGTAAGTTTGGTAATGCTCAAGAACGAGTTTTCCGGGCCATCTCTTTCGATCCGCATGGCGCGGCCAGGCCTAAGGCGGAACCAATCGCGTGCAGTGTCGATCCAACCGGGGACCGCACTGACACCCGCCGGGAGACGATCCACGCTCTCCCAGTTTACCCGGTTCTCAACCCATTGGAGCTGGAGTACATTGTCGGTTCCTCTCAAAAGCAAGACGGAGTCGTTCGAGTCAGAGCCTGAGAAAGACGCTCGTGTTGGATCAATGACAGGTGCTTTTCCGTCCTCCGTCAGCCTCCTGTGCAATTGCGCCGCCAATGTTTCATCCTCGGTAAGGCCGAACCCGAAGACGTGGGAGTCGCCGATGAGCACAACGTCGCAATCCTTGACACAATGAATGTCTTGGCCGTCCAGACGGAAGGATTCGTTCGTATGGTAGGGTCATTCTTCCTCAGCGTGCGGGGCACAGGGCACAGAATAACGATAGGTGCGCGTTCAGTCAGCGACCGCCCGCAGACATGAGTCTGGTTGAAGCGGATCGTAAAGATCTATTCCCAGCGCCCATCTCGGGCCTCACTGGCCGCCGTTGTCACTGTCTAAATCAGTTCAAGCAAAAGCAGTTCAAGCATCTTTCAAACCGCGGCGGCTCCGGACAAAACCAATCTCTTCTCAGGCTAGCTACTTTATGTCCGGCTCGGTGACTTCTACCAACATTACATCATCAAACGCGACAGGACCAGCCTGTGGTGCAACACAGAGTTCAACACGTGCAAAATCCCAGTCAAGTTGCGACCGGAAATATGACGCCGACCGGTCCCATGCGCCCGGCATATCACCGTAAACGGTGTTTTCGGCCAGAACGTGCTCCTCATCGTCCAGTGCTTGCCAATGCAGACCTGCCTTGTTTTGCGGCCCCTTCAAACGGCCCGCAACCAGGTAGCTTATCCCGTGCCGCACCGGGACGGGAACGCTGTAGAACCACGTCATTCTGTTAATGCTCAGGTAGTAATTTTGGGCTTCATGTTCTATCTGCGCTGCGTAATCAGGCCGGAGGCCAAACCAGTCGCGCGCCGTGTCGATCCAGCCAGGCGCCTCGCCGACATCTGTTGCAGCAAGGCTAATGCTTTGCCAATTCACCCGGTTTTCTACCCATTCCAGTTGAAGAACCGTTTCGGCGTTGCGTCGAAGCGTTATTGAATTGCCCCCATCGGAAACCAAGAGAGACGCGATTGGCTCGGCGTCGGTTGATGGTTTTTTGTCTCGCCAGAGAATACATATTGGAAACCGCGCGCCGGATTCGAAGTAAAGGGGCGAAGCCGTGAAGGCAACAAGCGTAAGCCGGTGATACACATCCTGGGGCACGGGCTGCTTCGTTTGACGCAAAGCGGCGATTTCGGAATCCAACTGGCTCAGGAATTCATCTCTCGCCGGCGCGGCGGTCGTTTCGGAGCCTTCGTTTTGCAGGAGCGTCGCCGCTCTTGCCAGCGCAAAGGGCCTATATAAATCGCCTGACGGCATGCGTGCGTAGGCATGTACCGCCTGTTCCGGTTCGCCCTTGTGTTCAAGAGCGAGGCCGAGGAAGAAGGCTGCATGGACGCGCCCGCCCGACGCGGCTTGCTCGAGGTCCGCCGCGGCTTCCCCGTACTGCTCCCCAGCAAGCTCGACGCGACCGAGCAGATAACGCCCCTCGACCACATCATGGGCAATGAGGCGCTCGGCTACCCGCTCCGCAAGCGCCCAGTCCTTCTCCCCTTCACACACGCGCGCGAGCAGCACCAGATCCTGGCCATCCAGCGCGTCCAACTCCTCGTCAGTCGGCTGGCGAAACTCCAGCGCGCGCGCCCAGAGCCGCTTCTTGGCATAGGCTTCATACAGCGCCGCATGATAATCGCCATATTCGACATCAGCCGGCACAGCATAAGCCCGGGCCAGTTCGAAATTCGCAACGGCATCAGGCAGCTTGCCCTGCTCAAGGTAATACTTGCCCAGCGTGAGGCGCGCCGCTGCAAAATAGAAAGCTTTCCGCGTCCCCCTATACGAGGGCGCCGGCTCCATTCGCACACCAACGGCTTTGGTCAGTTGCTCAAGGGCCTCGTCTGCCCTGTCGCACTCCAGCAAAACCCTGCCGTATACTGTATACGCCATGGGATCAAGTGGACGCGCTTGGGTGGCCCAACGTGCAATCCTCGCCGCCTTGCGAACATTTCCCTCAGCCATAGCGTCAGCGACATTTTCCTCAAAATGGTCTGCGTGTGACCCCTCGATCAGCGGAAACAGCCGAGGATAACCATACACGAACAATATGAAAAGCGCCGCGGAGATGGCCGCACTCTTCCACGACCAGCCCGAGGCCCTGGCCAATACCCTGACCGTCGCCCACCGCTGCAATGTAGAGTTCGATTTCGGCTGCTCCCATTACCACACCTTCCGCGTGCCGGACGGCGAGACGCCCA
>JAPLKX010000379.1 GCA_026387845.1 Candidatus Hydrogenedentota bacterium
AGTGCTCCAGGTCGAGAAAGCCCTGTTTACGAAGTACGCCCAACCGGCCCGGTCCACCAAGCCCGAAGAACTCTCGAAACGCGGCGGCGCCTACTATTCGACGGCCGCGTTTCACCTGATCGGCGCCATGCACAACAACACCCGCAGCAGGCAGATCGTCTGTTGCAGAAACGCCGGCGCCATCCCCTCGTTCGACCCCGACGTCAGCGTCGAAATCCCCGCCCTCATCGATAAACGCGGCGCGACCGCCCTCCCGCAGCCCGTGCCCGAACCCGCCATACACGGCCTGATGCAGGTGGTCAAAGCCTATGAATCGCTGACGGTCGAGGCGGCGGTCACCGGCAACAGAAAGAAGGCGTTCCAGGCCATGCTGACGCACCCGCTCATGCCGGGCGCCACCGGCTGCATGGCGCTGCTCGATGAACTGCTCGAGATCAACCAGCCTTACGTAAACCCGAAGTTGTTCAAGACCTGAGCGCACGGCCCACAAACCAAAGGAGATCAGCAACATGACCCCCCAGGCTGTTTGCGAGACGCGTCTGCCCAACAGAATGCCCAGCCAGCGCGGAAAAGTCCGCGACATCTACGATTTGGGCGATACCCTCGTCATCGTCGCGACCGACCGGCTCTCGGCGTTTGATTGGGTGAACCCGGTCGGCATTCCCGATAAAGGCAAGATCCTCACCGTGATGTCGCTTTATTGGTTCGAGCAGACGGCCGACATCGTGCAAAACCACCTGGTCTCGGCCAATCTCAACGATTTCCCAAAAGAGTTCCAGGCCGCGCCGGAGATGTTTGAGGGCCGGTCGATGCTGGTGAAAAAATGTGGGATGTTTGCGGTCGAGTTCGTCATTCGCGGGTATCTTGCGGGCAGCGGGCTCAAAGAGTACCGGCAGTCCGGCACCGTGTGCGGAATCCGGCTTCCCCAGGGGCTGGTCGAGGCCGACAAGCTCGATTCGCCCATATTCACCCCCGCCACAAAAGCCACCGACGGGCACGACATCAACATCTCCGAAGAGGACGCCGCCGCCATCATCGGCCGCGATTGGACCGACAAGGCCAGGAACGCCGCGCTCGCCGTATACCTCCGGGCGCGCGAAATCGCCGAAAAGAGGGGTATAATTATCTGCGACACCAAACTCGAGTTCGGCAACCGGGAGGGCGAACAGCTACGACAAACAGTTCGTCAGGGACTGGCTCGAGACGACGGGATGGGACAAGAATTCGCCGCCGCCCCCGTTGCCGGGCGACGTCGTTGAGAAAACACGGCAAAAATACATCGAAGCATATAGAAAACTTACCGGGAAAAATGATTTCTGATATGGATGGCTGCGGTTCCGATTGCCCGCGCACACGCGGCAGATGCCGGACAGGTTGCTGCGCCGGCCGCCAATTGCCCCGCGGGGACGACGACCACCTCCGCGAAGAATGCGGCGTGTTTGGCGTCGCCGGCCACGTTGACGCCGCTACCCTGACCTACCTCGGCCTCTACGCTCTCCAGCACAGAGGACAGGAAGGGGCCGGAATCTGCGCGTTTGAAGACGGCCAAATGACCACGCACCGCGGCATCGGGCTGGTGTCCGACGTGTTCAAGCCGCACCGCCTCGCCCCGCTAAAAGGGCCCAACGCCATCGGCCACGTCCGCTACTCCACATTCGGGACCAGCATCCTTAAAAACGTGCAGCCGCTCGTGGTCGATTACGCCCGGGGGTCCATGGCGTTGTGCCACAACGGAAACCTCGTCAACGCCCACGTCCTGCGAAGAGAACTCGAGGAAGAAGGCGCCATCTTCCAATCCACGACGGACAGCGCCGTCGTGGTTCACCTCATCGCCAAATCAAAACAAGGCCGGTTTGCCGATTGCGTGGTCGACGCACTGTGGCAACTCCAGGGCGCCTACACCATCCTCGCCACCAACGGCCATGAAATCGTCGCCGCCAGAGATCCCCATGGGTTCCGGCCGCTGTGGCTGGGCTGGCTGGGCGGCGCCCATGTTTTTGCCAGCGAGTCTTGCGCGCTCGACATCATCGACGCGGAGTGGGTAAGGGAGGTCGAGCCGGGCGAAGTCATCATCGCCGGCGGTTCTGACATCGAGAGCCTGAAACCGTTCCCGGCCGCGCCGCTTCGCAAGTGCATCTTCGAATTTGTTTACCTCGCCCGGCCCGACAGCTACGTGTTCGGCCGGAGCGTCGACCAGGTCCGGAGGCAGCTTGGCCGCAACCTGGCGAAGGATGCGCCCGTCGACGCCGACATCGTGATGGCGGTTCCCGATTCGTCCAACGGCGCCGCCCTCGGGTATTCTCACGAGTCGAACATCCCGTTCGAGATGGGGTTCATCCGCAACCATTACGTCGGCCGGACGTTCATCGAGCCCGAGCAGCGCATCCGGGATTTCGGCGTCAAGATCAAGCTCAACCCGTCCCGCAGCGTCATCAACGGCAAGCGGATTGTCCTCATAGACGATTCGATCGTCCGCGGCACCACCTCGCTCAAGATCATCAAAACGCTTCGCCGGTTTGGAGCAAAAGAAATCCATTTCCGCGTCAGTTCGCCGCCCATCATCAACTCCTGCTACTACGGGATCGACACCCCCAACCGCCAAAAACTGATCGCGTCCAACATGAGCGTCGAGAGAATCCGCGAGTACCTCGATGTCGATTCGCTCGAATACCAGACACTCGACGGCCTGATTGCCGCGACCG
>JAPLKX010000366.1 GCA_026387845.1 Candidatus Hydrogenedentota bacterium
GAGTGCGTGCAGATCCGCGACGAACGCGGGGCCGTCGTCGCGGACTGGTCGTTCAAGAGCCCGGTCCGGCTGCTGCATTGGACGCGCGAAGGGCTGCTGGCCGGCGAGGCGGGGCGGATTCATCTGCTGAACGCCTCCGCACCCGATGCCGTATCGACAATCCAACTCCAGACGGGCCATGTGACCGACGCGGCCCTGGCGCCGGATGGGGCGTGGGCGAACTCAGCGGCTGCGAAGACGCCCCGGCTCATATTGCCGCAATCGGTTGCATTCCGCGGCGAGGCCGTGGGGCAGGAGGTGAAAGCCCTGCCGATCCAGCCGCCGCCCATCGCCGGCAGGTGGCTAATCGAGTACGACCGCACCCTGGCGCCCTGGCTGGTTATTCATCCAACCACCGGGACCGGCCCGGCCGTCGTGTACATGGGCGTTGACCCCGTGTGGTACCGGCCCGGGTCGGTCGAGCAGGTTCTGCTCCACGTGCAATTGGCCCTGTCCCCGCGCGGCCTGCCTGCAGAAGGAACCGAGACCGCCGTCGAGGTCCGCCTGCTGCCGGAAGAGTCGATGGACGTCCAGCGGGTGTTGTGGGTATGGGGAGACGGAAACGCCGCGTCGTTTCGCGACCAGAGCGACCCGAGGGGCTTGCGCGCGCTGGCCGAGATCCTGGCAGGGCCTCCCCATTATCTCGCCCACAAGGAAATTACCGGCAACGTGCAGGAACCGCTGGACCCGTACGCGGTGGTGGTGTTGAGCGCGGAAGCGGCGGCGCGCGGCCTGATTGCGCGGCGGGCCGTCCTGGATTACGTGCAGAACGGCGGCGCGCTCCTGTTTTTGGGTGGGCGTCTTGCCGAGGGGACCGAACGGGAGTTGTCTCAGTGGCTGGCGCCCGCCGGCATCCAAATCAGCGCCGGAGTCCTTGTGGAAGGCACATTCTCAGTGGTAGGCGGCCATTGGCTGACGCGGCACTGGCCGCAAGTCAAGATCGCCGGCGGTTGCGGCATCTACACCGACGATCCCGCAACGGTCCGCGTCCCCGGAGACCCGTCTGGGCCCGGCAATTCATGCGTGTTCATGACGCGCACCTACGGGCGAGGCCGGGTCGCCGCACTCGCTTCCCAATCCGTGCTCGAATCGAACGTGGTGGACACGCCGGAAGGTCAGTTGTTTGCCGGCGACCTGTTCCGCTGGCTCGCCGGCGCAGACAAATATCTTGAAAACCAGGATATGGACAGCGACGGACTGCCCGACGACATTGAAGATGCCAACGGAAACGGGCTCACTGAACCCAATGAGACCAATTTCCTCGAACGAGACTCCGACCAGGACGGACTTCCTGACGGCATCGAGGACTCGAACCCCAACGGTCTGCCCGACGAGGGCGAAACCGACCCGCTCAATCCCGATTCCGACGGCGACGGCATCCAGGACGGGGCCGACGAATCCCCTGCCCCGCCCGCCGGCGCCCCGGTCCTGCATGTGATCGCCCCGGCGCAAGGGCCCGCCGAAGGCGGAACAACCGTGATTATCTCGGGCAGAAACCTGCCTGCGGACGCCGCGGTCTGGTTTGCCGACCGCCCTTCGCCCAGCGTGCGAGTCGTCGACACCACGGAACTCATCGCCGAAACGCCCGCGTTCAGGGACGCGCGCGGTGGCCAGGCCCCTGTGCGAATCCAATCCCGATCCGGAGACCTGCAGGGCGCGCTTCCCCACGGTTTCTCGTACACGCCGCGCAGCACAGTCCGGCTGGCGCTCGAATCGGTCGACCAGACCCACGTAGCCGACTCGACGTACGAAGGCAGATTGGTTGTGCGGTTGGAAAAACCGCCCGAGGCGGTCCTGGAAAACGTGACACTGGTGTTGGCGCCGGATCCGCCTAATAGTATCCAGTGGCCGCGCCAGGTGGCATCAGGACCACAGCGGAGCCAGCCGGTCATCCGGTTGCTGCAATCGGGCGAACTGCTCATCGCCGTGCTCAACGCGCAATCTCTCGCCGGCGCCGGCCAACTTGCTGCGATACCCTGGGGAGCGGATATCGTCCACGCCAAATTGCCGGCCGTCCGAATAAAACATGCCTTGGTCTACGCCAGAAACGGGCAGACCTTGCACGCGCAAACCTCCGACTTGGCGCTGCAACTGAAATAATCCCCCGATTCAAACAAACCGCTTACACAGCCATCCAGAGTTCCACGTGCGGCGTTTTGGAAACGGCCGCGCCCGCCGGCAACGTTTCCGGCGACTGGAGGAGCCGGGCAACGACCGCCTGTTTCTCGGGGCCGGAAACCAGAAATACGGCCCGCTCGATCCGCGCTAGCACGTGCGAGGTGACGGTGACGCGATCGTAACCATTGAACCGGTGTACGGCGCGCGCGTACTTCAACTCGCCTTTGTGCCCCGGCGCCTGGACGTCTTCCATGGTGAACATGGATGCGGTGTGGCCGTCGGCCCCCAGGCCCAGCAGGCCCAGCGGAATTCGCCCGCCACGCTTGAAAAACCCCGCCAGGTCGCGGTCGTATTGTTCAGCGGCGGCATCGAGCTTTAATTCGGTGTGGACGCGCAACACGCGCTGCTCAGGGATCTTCAGCGACGCGATCATGCCGGATGCATTGCCGAAATTGCTTTCGCGGGAGTCCGCCGCCGTCATGCGTTCATCGCTGAACACGATGTAGACCGAATCGGACGCACGGATGCCCGCCCGCTGGACGGTCCTGTATGCGGCAATGGGCGTTTTCCCGCCCGAAAGCATGATGCCCACAGGCTTGTTGCTCTCCTCTTGAAGGTGGCGCATCAGCAATGCGGCCGCCGCGACGGACAGGGAGTCGAAGCTCGTGAACCGGGTGACTTTCATTGTTCCTCCGTTGACGCGTGCGTCTGACCCGCGCCCCGCGTGCCGAAAGCATACACGGCGGGCGCAACGTTTCGCTCCTCGAGGTCGTGCAAGAGCGGCGTGAAGATGTCCCATGAAGCCGCGAGTTCTCCGCGGGTAATGAACAGGCTGCGGTCCCCTTGCATGATGTCCAGCAGCAGGCACTCGTATGCTTCGGGTATCAACGTTTGGAAGGCGGACTTGTAGGCGAGGTTGAGCCAGGTTTGCGCGACCTTCATTTCAAGGCCCGGAACCTTGTTGACGATTCCCAGCCGGATCAGTTCGTCCGGCTGAACCCGGATCACCAGTTCGTTGGGCGGCAGCGGGCCGGCGGCTTCCTCCACGGCCCTGCAGCACTCGGTGGGGCGGAACCGGATCCGGATTTCCGTCACGCGCTCGTCGAGCCCCTTTCCCGCATCGACAAAGAACGGAACGCCTTTCCACCGGGCGTTGTCGATCTGCAATACGCCCGCGGCGAACGTGGGCGTGAGCGAGCCTGTGGGGATGCCGGGCTCGTCCAGATAGCCGTCGTATTGGCCGATGGCCCAGTTGTCAAGATCGGCGGGCCTGACGGCCTTGAGCAGGTCGGTTTTCGCGGCGCTTACGTCGTGAGACCGAAACGATGCGGGCGGTTCCATGGCGACAAGCGCGAGGATTTGCGTTAGATGGTTCTGGATCACGTCGCGAATGATGCCATACTCGTTGAAATAGCCGCCGCGTTCCCCAACGCCGATGTCTTCCTTCCACGAGATTCGAACGCGTTCGATGAAGCTCGAGCTCCAGATGGGTTCGAACACCAGATTGGCAAACCGCAGCACCAACAAGTTCTGGATTACCTCTTTGCCGAGATAATGGTCGATGCGGTAGGTCTGTTCTTCGGAGAAAATCTGGGAGATGCCTGCAACCAGTTGGTCGGATGACGCCCGGTCGCGCCCAAACGGTTTTTCAATGACGACGCGCGACCATGGCGTCTGATCGCCGCAGGCCAGCAGACCCGCGTTGCCCATCGTACGCGCTACTTCCAAAAACAGGAACGGCGGGACCGACATGTAAAACATCCGGTCGAACGGGCCGCCTTGCTCGACCTGCTGCATGCGCTGAAAAAGGGTCAGATAGCTGTCCACGGACGAATACTGCCCCGAGACGTAGTAGCACCGGCCCAGGAAATCCCGCACTTTCTCCGCGCATTGTCTGTCCGGGACGTAGCGGCATGTGAGGTGAGGCTCGATCTGGTTTCGAAAGTCAGGGTCGGTCCAGGCGGTGCGTGCTAAACCAATGATACAGAATGGCTCGGGAAGGTAGCCTTGGCAAAACAGGCTGAACAGGGCCGGGATGATTTTGTTGCGCGCGAGATCGCCCGACGCCCCCACAATAACTACACTCAACCCCCTGCCGGATATCTCAGGCATCGGCTGAACACTCCAACGCGGGCGGGCGGCGGTGTGAACAGGCGCAGAATATGTACTGGGGTGGATTGGACCCGCGCCTATTTATAGGCGCCCAATAAGAGTCTGGACACATCGTGGTTCCGGATGTTGTGCGACAAGCGGCACGCTGAACCCGTGGATTCAGGACATAACAAAAAACCGTTCTTTGCCCACCCCGCACAACGGGCACACCCAATCGTCGGGCACGTCCGACCATGCGGTGCCGGCTTTGACGTTGCCGCCGGGATCGCCAAGCGCGGGGTCATAAACCCACGCGCAGATCGCGCAAAAATATTTACGTCTCATAAGGCAAACCTCACAAACAAAAAATCCTGTCAGTGCCAATATACCAGCAGCGCACCCACTGGTTCTACAAACCAGACACCTAACAGACGGAGAATCTTGCCGCGTTGGCCGCACGCGGTATAATGCCGCCAAGGAACAAGGAGGTCGACGTGCGGAATACGCTGCTTGCGATTATCATCGTGGCGGCACTGGTTGCGTTGTTCCCGGCGGCGGGCCAGCAACGCGAACTTGCGCCGGAGCGGATGCCAATACTCGGAGGGCCGCTTCAGACCGATGGCGCCGGCCCATTCAGTTTCGCCATCCTCGGCGACAAGACCAGCGGCGGCGAAGGCAAGTGGCCCATCTACGACCGGGCCGTGGAACGCATCAACCTGCTCGCGCCGGATTTTGTCATCACCACGGGCGACCACATCCCCGGCCATATGGAAGAGCGGGCGCAATGGAACACGGAATGGGCCGAATACCTGGAACATGCGCGGCGGCTTCACGCGCCCTTGATCCTTATTCCGGGCAACCACGACATTGCCAACACCATATGTCACAAGTTTTGGACAGACGATTTCGGCGCGACGTATTTCCAGTTTGTCTACCGCGGCTGTCTGTTCCTGGTGCTGAACACCGAAGAGGAGCGGTTCGACGGGCGCGGGCCCGTGTGGGAAAAAATGATGGCGTTCGCGGAGGACACGCTGCGCCAACAGGCGGGCGTGCGGCACACCTTCCTGTTTTTTCACAAACCCATGTGGGCCGACCCGCGGTTCGTGAAGGATTGGGCGCGGCTGGAAACCGCGCTGGGCGCGCGCCCCTACACGGCCGTCGCAGGCCACGAGCATTACCTGTGCACCGAAAAGCGCGGCAATAATCTGCTGGTGACACAAAATGCCACGGGCGGCGGGATCGACCTCAGCGGCGCCAAAGAAATCGGCTGCTTCCACGCGTTTGCGCAAGTCAAGGTTAAGGACAGCGGCGTCTCTTACGACGTCCTCGAGCCGGAAGGCAAAATATGGGCCCCGGAAACCGCCCCGGCTTCGTTCCGCCACGCGATAAACCGCCAAACCGTTACGCTCGACGCCGACATGCCCGAAGGCCTCAGTTCTCCGGAAGCTCTGGTTAAAGGGAAAATGACGCTGGCCAATCCGGTTGATCAGCGGATCACGGTGCGCGTCAAGATCGACGCGCTAGATGCCGGCGGCTGGATATGCCAATCGCCTGCGGTGATTGAGGCCGTATTGGAGCCGGGCCAGGCGCAAACCGTTCCGCTGGAGTTCCGGGTGCCCGCGGCGAAGCTGTCGACGCCGCCGCGCATCCGCCACTCCGTTCTCTACAACTCTAATTGGCTGGATGCGGAGCCGATGCCGATGGAGCGGGTCGATGTTGCACCGCTCTATCCGCAAGCCGCCTGGCGCGATGTCGCCCGATGGCAGGTGGCGGGACCGTTTCCGCTCGGGCCCATTGACACATCCAAGCTGCCCGGCGATCCCGCGGCCGCGAATCCAAACTTTTTCAAGCGGTTCGGCCCCGAGGATGGGTTCGAGCCGGGGCGAACGTATGAGGGCGGCGTGGGATGGCGGGCCGCGGCCTCGTGCGGCAACGGGTTGTTGAACCACAACGCAATTCTGGGCACGGCCGATCTCGCCGCCGCATACAGCGCATGCGCCGTGTTCAGTCCCATCGAGCGGATGACGCACGCCGTGATGTATGCGGACAATTTTGCCCAGGTCTACGTGAACGGCGTGCTGGCCGAGTCGGCGCAGTCTTTTGGCGCGCCCGGCGGGTTTGTTTATGTGCCGATAGGACTGCGGCAAGGCTGGAACTGGATCGTTGTCAAAGTCATCAACAACCGGGGCGACTGGTTCTTGAGATTTCTGCTGGCCGATCCGTCCGGGGATCTCCGGCTGAACGACCGGACGCTTTAGGACCGGTTCTGATAGTGATTTCACCCCCGGCCGTTTATGTTGTATACTGGTCGGCGATTGTCCGGGGGCAGTTTCCTTTTTCTGCCGGCCGGAGGTTTCACGCACGAAAGGACTTTGCATGAAAAAGAAAGGGACCATGCCTGACCGGCTGGATCAGGCGGGGTTTTCGACTAAGTCGATCCATGCCGGGGAAGACCGGACCCGCTACGCGGACAGCATCACCACGCCGATCGTCCAGACCTCCACGTTTGTGTTCAAGGACAGCAAAGAGATCGAGGCCTATACCAAGCACGGCAAGGCTCGGTTTGAATACGGCCGGTATGGCAACCCAACCGACCAGGTGGCGGAACGCCGGCTCGCCGCGTTGGAAGGCAGCGAAGACTGCGTCGTGTTCGGCTCGGGCATGAGCGCGATCGTCACGACTATCCTGGCGCTGATCCGCAGCGGCGACAACATCGTCATCACGGACGACGCCTATAAAAAGACGCTCGAGTTTTGCAGCAGCTATCTGCAGCGGTTTGGCGTCAGGTGCACCGTGGTGCCGTTCGGCGATTACGCCGCGCTGGAACGGGCCATCAACAAACGGACCCGATTCATCTTCAGCGAGTCACCGACGAATCCCTACCTGAACATTTTCGACCTCCCCCGGCTGGTGAAGATCGCGAGGCGGCATCACGTGCTGACGCTGATCGACAGCACGTTCAGCACACCGCTTAACCAGCGCCCGCTCGAGTTTGGAGTCGACCTCGTGATGCACAGTTGCACGAAGTATCTGGCGGGGCATAACGACATCCTGGCGGGCGCAGTGCTCGGTCAGGCGAGTCTAATCGACGAAATCCGGTCGCTGCACAAGGCGATCGGCGGCGTGATCGACCCCCACTGCTGTTACCTGTTGCTGCGCGGGTTGAAAACCTACCCGCTCCGGATGGCCCGCCACAACCAGACAGGCATGGAAGTCGCCCGGTTCC
>JAPLKX010000690.1 GCA_026387845.1 Candidatus Hydrogenedentota bacterium
ACGAGGCTGCTCTCGTCGATGCAACCGCCGCACACGGCGGCAACGATGACAATCGAATCGATCAACACGCGTTTCATAGTCATGGTATCACTCCAGAGATCATCGTATCCCGACCACACCGGCACCACTCCTCAGTGAAGGAAGGTGACTACGTCGCCATGTCGATTGCCCGTGAGAACGAGGAGCTTCATGCCGCAGGCGGCACTTTCCGGATCCGATTCAGCGAGCCGTTCTACATTGGATTGGCCGTCTGCGCCCACGACAACAAGGTATCGGAGAAAGCCGTTTTCTCGAACGTCGAAATCACGAGCAGGAAACCGGACACCGGCGGGCGGGCCGTGCTGGAGAGCACTCTGGAAACGGTTCCCGTCGCGTCCGGGGACCGACGCGTGGTCTATCACACCCGCGGTCAGATCGAGGCCCCCAACTGGTCGCACGATGGAAAGTACCTTGTGTTCAACCGCGGCGGTCGCATGTATCGGCTGCCGGTCGATGGCGGCGAGCCCCAGATGATCGACACCGGGTCCGCCATACGCTGCAACAACGATCACGGCCTGTCGCCCGACGGCACGCAACTGGCTATCAGCGACCAGTCCCAGGAAGGCGGCAAGTCGCTCATCTACATCCTGCCCGTCACCGGCGGAACGCCACGCCGGATCACTTCGCAGGGACCGTCCTACTGGCACGGCTGGTCGCCGGACGGCAAGACGCTCGCCTACTGTGGCGATCGCAACGGCAACTTCGACGTCTACACGATCTCCGTCGATGGCGGAGCGGAAACCCGGCTCACAACCGCCGACGGATTGGACGACGGCCCGGAGTACTCCCCCGACGGCCAATACATCTACTTCAACTCCGAGCGAACTGGAACGATGCAGGTCTGGCGAATGAAGGCTGACGGCACCGAGCAGCAGCAGATCACCTCCGACGAGTACAACAACTGGTTCCCGCATCCTTCGCCCAACGGCAGGTCGGTCGTGTTTCTCTCGTATGAAAAGGACGTGAAGGGCCACCCTGCGAATAAGGACGTGATGCTTCGGCTCATCCCGGCAGGCGGAGGCAGCATTCAAGTGCTGGCCAAGCTCTTTGGCGGGCAAGGCACGATCAACGTGCCCTCCTGGTCGCCCGACAGCCGCAGTATCGCCTTCGTGAGCTACCGCCTGGCAAATGGACCCCTGGAGATCCGGGTCATGACCTTCAACATCCGGTATGGCACAGCCGACGATGGTCCGGACCATTGGGAAAAGCGCAAAGACCTGCTGTTCGAGACCATCAAGCAGTACGGTCCGGACGTGATCGGCATGCAAGAGGCCCTGCGTTTCCAGTTGGATGAGATCGAGCGGGCCATTGGCGGCTATGCGGAGATCGGCAATGGGCGGGAGGGAGGCACAAAGGGGGAGTATTCCGCCATACTCTATGCAAAGGACCGATTTCGCGTGGATGCCTCCGGCACCTTCTGGCTCTCCAACACGCCGGAGGAGGTGTCTAACCATTGGGGCAATGCCAACATTCGTATCTGTACCTGGGCGAGGTTCGTTGAGACGGCGTCCCAGCAGGCGTTTTACCTATTCAACACCCACCTGGACCACGTGTCTCAACCCTCCAAGGAGAAAGGCGTGCGTCTCATCGCCCGTCGCATTCACGCCCGCGCACACGCGGACCCGTTTGTCCTGACCGGCGATTTCAACGCCGGAGAGGACAATCCTGCGATCCATTATCTCAAGGGCACGGACACGAAAGAAGATGTCGTACCCATCCCCCTGGTGGACACCTTTCGCGTTCTCCATCCGAACGAGGCCAACGTCGGGACCGCCCACGGTTTCAAAGGGACCTTCACCGGC
>JAPLKX010000332.1 GCA_026387845.1 Candidatus Hydrogenedentota bacterium
CTGGTGCCGGAGCGGGAGCTGGAGCGGGAACCGGAGCCGGTGCTGGCGCTGGCACTGGTGCCGGAGCGGGAGCGGGAGCGGGAACCGGAGCCGGGGCTGGCGCTGGCACTGGTGCCGGGGCTGGCGCGGGTGCCGGGGCTGGCGCTGGCGCGGGTGCCGGTGCTGGCGCGGCGGCCGGAGCGGCGACCGGCGCGGGGGCGGGAGCCGTGGGCGGGGCAGGGTCCTGTGCGGCCGCGCACAGCGCAAGAAACACTGCGGCGATCAGGCACACAACACCCCATCTCGATAATTGTTCTATCATTATGCCTCTCATCGCTGGAAGTTGGCCACGCATTCGTACCGGTACACGTTCTCGATGTTCTCAAAATTGCTGAACCGGACACTGAACGCCCGGATTTCCTTCGGATTCAGCCGCGGGATCGTTACCGTCGTCGTGTCGTACACCACGTTCCCGAAACCATAGATCGTCACGAGGACCTCGACACCGTACAGGACGCTGTCGCTGTGGTTGACCACCTGGCCCGTCACCGCGTAATACCGCGCCTCCCGCGTGAACAGGTCCCGCCCCGAGTGGAACGACGCCAAATTGATACACTCCAGCGGTTGCGCCTCGATCTGCCGGCGCTGAACCTCCCCCGGCGAAAGCACGATGTAGCTGCCGTCCGCCTGGAACTCCATACGGCTGCGGATGGTCTTGGCCTGGAGATACTCAGGCCAGCGAGTGATGACGGACGCGTAGATTTCGGCCGATTTGCCGTAGTTGCTGCGCTTCCACAGAAGGTCCGCAAGTTCCATCTGCTTTTTCGGGTCGTCCGGGGCCGCCTGAACCTCCTTACCGACCTGCGCAATCTGCGCCTCGAGCGTCTGAGGCGACGGATACCGCTTGTCGTATTCTTCCTGCAGTTGAGCCATCGACTTCTGCGCTTCCGCCGCGTACCGGCCCGACGGCGCCAGCCGAAGGTATTCGCTATACACGCTCACCGCGTCCGGCGAGCTCCCGATGCTCTGGTAGGCTTTTGCCAGCAAAAACCGCGCCTCGATCCCGGCTTCCGTCCCCGGGTATTTCGAGATCGTCTGGAGCAACTCCGGGATCACCGTCGAGTTGGCGCTCGTGCTCAACTTCTTGCTCAACTCATCCACTTCCTTGCGCGCCGCCAACTCGTCACCGAGCGACATCTTCACCGGCTGGCCAAGCGTGTCGGATGGCGTCCGCGGCGTCGTGCACGAGACCAGCAGCGCCGCCCCCGCCAGCATCAAAATCAAACCGGCCCCACGACTCGCGCCGCGGGCGCCCGTTCCCCGCCTCTCGAATGGCTCTTGGTTCACGTTCACTGCGCGTATACCTCGATATACAGGTTACTTCTTCTTATTATTGTTGTTGTTATTGGTGTCCTTGCCGGTCAGCTTGGCCAATACCAACTGCGTGATGTCATCGGCAGGGATGGGGGGTTCGAGGCTGCCAAGATAGCCCTGCGCGGCTACCAAGTCGTACCCGGTTTCCTGGCCCACTTCCGATATTGCCCGAACCGCTCGGTCGCTCGCCTGGCTCAGCAGAATCCAGTACTTCCCGGTTCCAACTTCGACTTTCTTCTTCTTCACCTCGTCGTATTCGGGCGTAGCCTTGATTATGGCTTCATAATCAACATTGCCAGGTTTCGTAAAACCGCCGGCATTGCCATAATAAAGCTTTTGAAGGTCTATCTTATCTACTGGTATCGAATATGTTGTCGTTGCCTTTGGTGGTTCTGTAGCCGCGGCGCCTAGGAGAAACACACTCCAAATCGTCAGGACCAAGTACCGCATGACGCGCAACCTTTCGATCCGCTCAGAGACGCCAACTACTACCAGATTTAGCGTTCCGAGCCGGGTTGCCCGCTACCAGTCGGCGTGGCGGAAGTCTAAAAGGTTTCTCCGCACATGTCAAGGGATAGCGATCCAGCTGCTGTTTTAGCGGTCGCCTTTCGAGACGACTCCCTGCCCCCTCGCGCTCACGCGCGCTTATTCAGCTTCCCCAGGTCCGGGTAGCGTAGCGCAGGCGCCCTAGCCTGCATCGACACCCTCACCCCCGGCTTTGGAAGCCATTGATATCATTCAACTTATGCACATCGCTCCCACTGCTCTGTGCGTCTGCCTCTTTCATTGTATCCACCGTTGCCTCAAAAAGTTGCATGTTTTGTTATTCCGGTCTGGCCGGCGGCCCCGCCAAATCAATTCCTATAGGAAAGTAAATGCTCCCGGACCCCCATAACATTCCGCCCTTATTCCCGCCGCCAGGAACCCATCCAACATTTCGTCCCGTGGGTCCCTTTCGTCCCTCAGCCAAGAATTGCTAAAATCGAGAAAAGCGTTAAATTAAAAAATTGGAACACCCCTTACATACCACCAACTCCAGCCAAGCCTGCAAAAAGTTGTTCATCACCCACGCCCCCATTACGTCCCCCGCAGAAATCCACATTCCGTTCCGCATTCCGATTTGGGCGATCTGGGTCCCTAATGGTCAAACAAAAAAAATTGCACTTTTCGGAGCAAGCACCACAAGTGCATGCGCCACGGGTGGTTGTGGTCGGATGCTCCACGATTGTTTCATCCTTCATCCTTCATCCTTTCCCCAAACCCCAAACCCCAAACCCCAAACCCCAAACCCCAGACCCCAAACCCGTTTGGTTGCGGCTATGCTGCGCTGGCCTACTCCGCCGCGGCGCCTCTTGCGCCCAACAGGTCTCTGATTTCCGTCAGGAGTTCCTGATCCTTGGTCAACGGCACGGGATCCGGCGCAGTTGCCTCCTGTTGTTTTGTTCGCATCAACCATCCGACGATTTTCACCAGGAAAATGAACATCGTCAGGGCGATCAGCAGAAAAGTCACCACGTCGCCTATGAAAAGCCCATACGGGATTGCCTTCTCCCCAACGGTGAGTTTCCACTCGAGATATCCCTGCTGGGCCGGCATCACCAGGCTGATCGCCGGCATGATAATGTTCTTCACGAACGAATCCAGCAACTTACCAAATGCCCCGCCAATCACCACCGCCATCGCCATGTCGACAAGACTCCCCTTGAACGCGAACTCCTTGAATTCTTTGGCGAACGACTGCGCCCGTTTCGTCGACCCCACGGTGACTTGACTCAACCGCTTCATCGCATTGTCCTCCCATTGTTCTTTGCGGCCGGCTCGATCGCGGATTCTATCATAGCCCAAAGCCTGGACTGTTTAATGGGACAATTCAAACCAAACAAAACCCGACGCAGAGGCACTGCGCGGCTTGTTCGTAAGTACGGTAACGTATGGAAGGAAATGGGATGCTGTCACCGGACTAGGCCGACTTCTCCGAAGTCGGCCTAGTCCGGCGATCATTGTTTTTTATGTTAGTGTATTTGTGAAATCATGCACTAACCAGATAAAGGGCCCCTCTATGCAGTATCGGTGGATGACCACTTCAAACGATACACCCAAACCTGACCTACCGTGGCGGACCATTTGCACGGTGCTTGCCTTATGTGTATTTGTCCCTGCCGGTATCCCCGCCGCAGAGACCGTCGCCGACGGTCTGATTGCCTCGACCGAGCACGGCTGGCCGCAGTGGCGCGGCCCACGGCGGGACGGCCTCTCTGACGAGAAAGGGCTGCTAGGGGAGTGGCCGCAAGATGGGCCGCCCCTGCTTTGGAAGTTCGACGGCCTCGGGTTGGGCTGGTCTTCACCGATTATTGTAGGCGACCGCGTCTACATCACCGGCGATGTTGGTGGCGATCTCGTCCTTTTTGCGCTCGACCATGAGGGCAAGGTCCAGTGGCGCGCAAAAAACGGGGCCGCCTGGAAAGGATCCTATCCGGGGTCGCGCGCCTGTTGCGCCTATTCCGAAGGCCGCCTCTATCATCTTAATGCCCATGGCCGCCTGGCTTGCTTCGACTCTGCCGGCGGCGCCGAAATCTGGGCTGCCGATATTCTCGACCGGTTCGATGCCGAAAACCCTACCTGGGCGATTGCCGAATGCCTGCTGGTCGACGGACCCCGCGTCATTGTCACTCCCGGCGGCAAAAAGGCCCTCATCGCCGCGCTGGACAAACAAACCGGACAAACCATTTGGACTACCGACCCAATCCAAGGCGAGCAGACGTCCTATTCGTCCCCCATTCTGTTTGCATACGCCGGACGCCGCCTTATCGCCAACTGCTCCTCCCAACACGGCTTCGGCGTCGATGCCGATACCGGCCAACTGCTGTGGACGGTCCCCATGACAAACCGTTACCTCGTCAACGTCGCCACACCCATTTACGGGTCCGGCAGCGTGTTCTATGTGACCTCCTACGCCGAGGACGGCCGCCTCTATTGCCTCAAGCAGGACGGACAAGAAATCGCCGCCCAACACGTATGGACCGCCCCCATCGATACCGTGACCGGCTCCGGCGTCCTGGTCGACGGCACCCTGTACGCCGCCGGCTACCAAAAGGCCAAACAATGGTTCGCCATCGACTGGGAAACGGGAAAGACCCTCTACGAACACAACGACCTCACCACCGGCGCCGCCATCTACGCCGACGGCCGCCTCTACATCCAAGACGAGCGCGGAACCGTCGCCCTCCTCAAACCCACCCCCAACGGCTTTCAAACAACCGGAAAATTTCAGTTAACCGCCAATCGTGTGTCCGACGCCTGGGCCCACCCCGTCCTCCTCAACCACCGCCTCTACCTCCGGTGCTACAACGTCAAGCCGTAGCTGCAAAACGGTCAATGTAGGTCCCATCTCCGAATGGGACTATCCGACTCAAAGCCAAGAACAGGCGGCACGCCTCATTTCCCCTTTGTCCGTCCTACTACTGCTCAAGAATTTGTCCTTTAGAATTTGTCCTTTGTCATTTATTCGGCATCACATGGTACACGCGCAGCATGAAGGCCCCCGGCACCGCTTTATATTCGAAGTTCAGACCGCGCTCGCGAAGTCCGGGCCCGGGGTCTGGCGGGGTTCCCATCTGGGACCCGACGAGGACCCACGCGTGGCGGCCCGCGTTGGCCACTTCCAGGGCCTTGTCGGGCAGGTCCTCCCATTTCCCGTAGGATTGGATGGCGCTGTCGGGGAGTCCGCTGTAATAGCGGGCCGGCCCTCGGTTTGTGCTGGGGTGAACCAACACCATGTCGCCTTCGGTGTAAGGTTGGCCGTCGACGATGGTCATGGCCTCACGCAAGTTTGGCCGGCGGGGCAACCCGAAGGCGGTTGTGTCGTAGGCGTAGAGGCCCACGAGCAGACAGCCGATCACCCACTGCCATCGGCCTGTCCCCATCAGAGCCACGGCGCCTCCCATGAGCACGTATAAGGCGACCGTCGAAGGCAGGGCGTACCGCGGGAGGAAGGTGGGGCGCCAGACAAGCGACAGGAATATCAGTATCGCTGCGGGCGCAACCAACCACGTCAGCATCAGGCCCAGATCCGTACCCAGCCTCTCGGCATGGGCCCGATCCCCCTCCGACACCCGCGCGCACGCGCGCAGTTGCCTTCGCTTGCGCAGGGTCCGCAGGGTCACGGTAGACGTCAGCGTAATCCAAAGGACGCCAATTAGGATCTTGGCGACGGTTGGCAGATGGAGGGATTCGTCCCATCGTGGCGGCGGGTCCGCAGCCAGGTAAGCGCCAGGCTGAGCCGCGCTTCCGGGAACGGCTTCATTGATGGAGAGGGCGCTATCGGCGAGGTACCTCTTGGTGTCTTCGGAGAACAGTTTCGGAATCCAGCCCAGATGCGCCTCGACGCTTTCGGGGTTCGTGGTGGAGACCCACAGGAAGACCGAGACCAGGAGCGGTCCGTTCACAGCGGTCCACAGAGCCAGCGTCTTGGCGTCTTTGCGCCTAACCACGAATACAAACGCCCCCTGAACCAGCACCAGCCACAGGCCGTGGAGATGCGTCCACAGCATCACCGCATTGGCTAGGCCGAGAACGGCCCACCACACAGTAGGCGCGGTCGTCCCGCCCGCGCCATCCTGCAAAACCCGCAGAAGCGCGTACATGGCCAACGCCCCGGCCATGCCGTAGAGGGCGTACATTCTGATTTCCTGCGAGTAGTACACTTGCTGGATCGCAACCGCGGCGCAACCCGCGGCGACCAACGCCGCAGGCGGGCCGAATATCCTCCGCGCCGTGGCGTACGTAATCACGACCGTCATCATGCCGAACACGACCGACAGGACCCGTAGCACGATCACGGAACCGCCGGTCAGCTTCCACAAGCGATACTCGATGTAGAAGTAGAGCGGAACCATCGCCGGATCGCCCGGACGCTCCCGCGCCACGAAATCCCCGAACGAAGGGGCGTCCAGGTAATTGATGCTGGCCGTCTCGTCGTGCCACAGCGGTTCGTCCGCCAGCCGGTAGCACCGGAAAGCCAATGCGACCAGAAGAACCGCAAAAACAAGCAGCCACTCCCGGCCGCCACCCCGGAATCGATCGCTGACCCTCGACGCGTCCGCTTCACACGGCGCCGTATTGGACATTAGCCACCGTCCCTCCCAAACATTTGTCCTTTATAATTTGTCCTTTGTCATTAGTGACCTGATTCCCCACAACCGCGACCATGCCCCTTGCCCAGCTAGGATATCACGCTTTCACGTGGGCGGCATTTCAACATGGACCTGAAGTATACGCCCATTATGCCCCTTCACAAACACTTGCCCTTTACGGTTTGTCCTTTGTCCCTCCCAAACATTTGTCCTTTATAATTTGTCCTTTGTCATTCATTGACATCGCCTCTACCTCCGCTACCACGACACCCTCTGGTGCTACGACGTGAAGGCCAAGTAATGATCCAGCCACAGAAAAAGGGGCATGCCCATGCCGACAACTTTTATGTCCCTTTGGTTCCTTTGGTCCCTTTGTCGGAGCCACGCCAAGTTCCTCAACCGGCCGCGTCACACCCTTTGTTCAGCGGTCCCCCCGGCTACAGCGCACAGTCCACCGCGTCTACAACGTCCA
>JAPLKX010000337.1 GCA_026387845.1 Candidatus Hydrogenedentota bacterium
GCATGCGCCGCCATCTGCGCAACGTTCGACGCGTTCAAGGCACAAAACGTCGTCGCAAACTGCCGGAAAATGGCCCCCGTCATGCTCCGCGGCCTCCAACGCCTGAAGTCCCGGTTCCCATTCATCAAATTCATCCGCGGCGAAGGTCTCGTGTACGGCGTCGAGATTTCCAACGACGATACCGCAAACAAATGCGTACTCGAAGCCTACTACGGCGTCAACGGCGAAGGCGTCCATCTCCTCGGTCCGCTCGCCGGAAAAGTCCTCCGCGTCAGCCCGCCGCTGGTTATTACGGGGCGCGAAATCAACCAGGCAATCGCGATCCTTGAAAAAGCCTGGGAAAGAGTCTGAACGTATGGCGCGCAAAAAAACGGTTTTGGTGGTCGTGGCTCACGCGGATGACCTCGAGTTTTTCGCTGGCGGGACAGTTGCGCGGTTCGTACTCGAAAAAGCCTACGACGCCTACGAACTCATCCTCACCAACAACTCAAGAGGATCCTATTCCCTGTCCAGCGATCAACTCATCGAAATCTCCGCACGCGAGGCGCCGCTATGGCCACGGTCGAAGCCGCCACATTCAGTTCGATGCCCCTGTTCTACCCCGAGCACAAATACGCGCCCTGGTGCGTCACCGAAGCATACTGGTTCGCCAAGCACCCATGGAATGCCGATACCTTCGTCGACATCTCATCCACCATCGACCTCAAAATCCAAGCCCTGCTCAAGCACGACTGCCAGATGGATCTCACTATCGACAGCGCTAAATGCGAGGCTAAAGCCATCGGCGCCGACCTCCCTATGCTCCAAAGTCTCGACAAAAACGCCTACGGGTCCGTCATCGACCTCGCCATACGAAGCGTACACGCCGCCGTCGGCGCAAAAGCCGGATTCGAGTTCGCCGAACAGCTCCGCTACGAAAAACTCGGCCTACTCGACCGCATACTGGGCATGGACCTCATCACACCCGATTTTTGACAGAACGTATCGAGTCCACTCATGTGTATCCCTCCAAAGAGGCTTCCCCAATCAACAGTTGACAGAATTGAACTGACTTGATATTGTATTTGTTCTACATCCCTGTTGGTTAAGGGGGCCGAGGCAGAATTGGCCTACTGTTGCAGCCGGACAGTATGCGCATCGGCGGGCGTTGCCTGGCGTAAAGGATGGGGACGTGTGATGCGGTCAATCAAGTCTCTTCACTGCTTGTGGGGCGGCTGGCGAGCCGGGTGCGCTGTGGCGTGGGCTTGTGCACTTGCACTGCACCTGTGGTGCGGGTTGGCGGCGGCAGCCGTCGGCCCGGAAACCGACCCCAGCAACGTCTACTGGGATGACCGGCTTTACGGGAGCGACATGTCGTCGGGTGATGTATACGCTTTAACCCAAGACAACGCAGGCAACATATTTGCTGGAGGGAGCTTTACTACCGCAGGGAGCGTGAACGAGGCTTATCTCGCCAGGTGGGACGGCACCGCGTGGTCCGCGCTCGGCTCCGGTGTGGATGGTGAAGTGCATTGCCTGGTGTCTGATGGCGAGGGCAACCTGTATGTTGGCGGAGACTTTACGACGGCGGGCGGCGTAGCCGCCAACAAAATCGCAAAATGGGACGGCAACGCGTGGTCACCGCTGGGTACCGGCATGAACAACGAGGTACAAGCGCTGGCGCGTGACGGTGGCGGTAACCTCTATGCGGGAGGATATTTCACGACAGCGGGCGGCGTAACCGTCAACGGAATCGCCAAATGGGACGGCGCGGCGTGGTCTGCGCTAGGCACCGGCGTGAACGGGCAGGTCTACGCGATGGTGTGTGACGGCAGCGGTAACATCTATACGGGGGGAAGCTTCACCACGGCCGGCGGCGTCACTGTAAACAGAATCGGCAGGTGGGACGGCAGCGCCTGGTCAGCACTGGGCACCGGCATGAATGTCACGGTGGAGGCCCTGGCGCTGGACGGAAGTGGCAACCTCTACGCCGGAGGTTATTTCACTACCGCGGGCGGCCTGACTGCTTGGCACATTGCCAAGTGGAACGGAAGCGAGTGGTCGGCCTTGGGCTCCGGTACGAATAACATCGTACGCGCGCTGGCAGTTGACGGGATCGGCAACCTTTACGCGGGCGGCTATTTCGGGACGGCGGGGGGTGTGACGGTTAACGGAATTGCGAAGTGGAACGGCAGTGCATGGTCGGCTATCGGCTCGGGCATGAATAACGTTGTATTTGCGCTGGCGTTTGACGGGTACGGCAGCCTCTGCGCCGGAGGTCGCTTCACGACAGCGGGTGGTGTAGCCGCAAATCGTGTGGCGAAGTGGGATGGCAGCGCCTGGTCCGTGTTCGATACTACCGGCAGAGGCACGAACAACAAGGTGTCTGCACTGGCATTTAATGGCGACGACCTATACGCAGGGGGTAACTTCACGGTGGTGGATGGCACAGCGGCGAATTACATCGCCAAGTGGGACGGTGCCGCGTGGTCAGCCCTCGGTTCCGGCATGAACGACCAGGTGCATGCGGTGGCCTGTGGCGGGAGCGACAACCTCTATGTGGGAGGTAAATTTACGACGGCGGGCAGCGTGACCGTAAATAGAATCACCAAGTGGGACGGCAGCACATGGTCAGCACTGGGTAGTGGCGTCGATAACAACGTCTATGCCCTGGCAACTGACGGGAGCGGCAACCTCTATGCCGGCGGCGATTTTGTGCTGGCGGGCGGCGTAACTGCAAACAGAATAGCCAAGTGGGACGGCAGCACTTGGGCCGCTTTGGGCGCCGGCATGAGTGGAAGAGTGAGCGCGCTCGCGTTGGACGGGGCCGGAAACGTGTATGCGGGCGGTAGTTTCATAATGGCGGGCGGCGTAACCGCAAACAAGATAGCCAAGTGGGACGGCAGCACGTGGGCCGCTTTGGGCGCCGGCATGAGCGTGACGGGATCAGTGCACGCGCTCGCGTTGGATGGGAATGGCAACCTCTACGCTGGGGGTAATTTCTGGACGGCAGGCGACATAACCGCGTACAGCATCGCGAAATGGAATGGCAGCGCGTGGTCGACCGTCGGTACCGGCGCGTATTTCACTGTAGATGCTCTGGCACTTGACGGGAGCGGCGATCTCTACGCGGGAGGGTACTTCACGATGGCGGGCGGTGTGTACACGCACGGAATCGGTAAGTGGGACGGCAGCGCGTGGTCGGCATTCGGCACAGGGATGGGTCATATACCGGGAACTGCGCCCTATGTGTCCGCGCTTGCCATCCGCGACAATAACCTGTACGCAGGAGGCGACCTTCTCACGGCAGGGGACAAGGTTTCTGCTTACATTGCGCTCTGGCAGCCGCGAGTCGACCACAGCGAGGTTTTGCTGTCGGCGAATCCCGGGGAACAGACGCTTGGGAACGACCTGGACGGCTTCTATAAGCCCGCCCTGCAGACATTCGACGGCACGACCGTGACGCACTCCGGCTGGGGGCCCGTCACCGTGACACTGGACCGGGCGGACGAGATCCAAGTTGCCGGCCAGCGGGTCAACGGGGCGTTCACGCTGTTGCCGGAAGGCGTTCAATTCGGGGGCACCGGTGCCACCCTGCGCCTGGAATTCAGCGAGGACGACGCGACCGCCTATGGTGTTGGCTACAGCGAGTTCCGTGCAGTTCGCCTGGCCTACCCGGCGGGATACCCGGCGGACAAGGAGGCCGAGACTGTCGAAATGCTGGACACCGCGCCGCCCGCCCCTGCCCGCATCGAAAACGGCAGGCAAATCTACGCCATCACGGTGCCTTTCGCAGAAATTGCGTCAACTTACGGGGCGGTGCCGGAGTCCATGATAACCGACTTGACTCCGCCCACGGGCACCCTCGTCATCAACGGCGGCGCAGCCTTTACCAATTCCGCGTCGGTGTCCCTAACCTTATCCGCTACGGACAGCGGGTCGGGCGTTACGCAGATGCAATTCAGCAACGACAATGATGACTGGAGCGGGTGGGAAGATTACGCCGGAAGTAAAAGCTGGACGTTGACGGCGGGAGATGGGGCAAAGACCGTCTACGTCCAGTACCGCGACGCCCAGGGCAATATCTCCACCGAAACCATCAGCGACAGTATCACGCTCGACCTGACGCCGCCCATTATCACTCTGCTGGGACCAAATCCGCTCGATCTCCAGTTGTACGACGAGTACATCGACCCAGGCGCCATGGCAACCGACGCATTATCCGGCGACTGCACTTCCGGGATCCTGATCGATTCGGCGGCTGTGGATATCACGACCATAGGCGAGTACGTCGTCACCTACGACGTTGCCGATGCCTGCGGCAACCCCGCCCATGCCGAGCGGGTTGTCCGGGTGATCCCCGCGGTGCCGCTGTCGCCTTGGGCAGGGCTGCTGCTGAGCCTTGCGCTGGCAGGGCTGGGCATTTATATCCACTCCTGCGCCGGGGGACGCAGGAACAGGAGGAGCAACAGGCCGTCAGGTTCCGTGCCTTAAGCGCCCTGCTTCTGTTGGTATGTTATTGGAGGCCCGAGCTTCGGCTTGCGCCTCCTTCTTTGATGTACGACCTTGTGGGTTGTCAGCTTCCAATTTCCGCGGACTCAAATACGTATTCGCCTGAGGGGATCTCAAACTCTGCGAAATTTTCCATTTTCTTAACGAGGCGCGGCTCGGTTTGTCTGCTACTGACATTTGCTCCGGGCACCCGCACCAGCGCCGTCGTGTTAGGCGGGACATGCACCTTGAGCGTCAGCTTCCCATTTTCGATTCGCCACTCGCTCTCGACGAGGCCTCTGACGGTGTCATACGTAGCTTTTGCCCACGTGACGCCGCCCACCGGCCGCGGGTCGATGACGACGTGCCGGAACCCCGGACCCGATGCGTCCGGCCGGATCCCGCCCAGAACGCGCGGGAACCATTCGCCCGCCGCCAGCAGCGTGCTGTGTATCTGCGACCTCTCGCCTTCCCATCGTTCCCAGAAGGTTGTGGCGCCCTGCTCGAGCATGTAGCCCCAGCCGGGGTACGTTTTCTGGTTCATGATGAGCGCGGCGAGGTCGTCGCGGCCTGCCGTGTTCAACAGGCGCAGCAGAAACATCGAACCGTGCATGCCCGTATCGATGTGGCCGCCTTTTTTCTCGACGATCTCTGCCTCGAGCGATTTCATCACGGCCGCGCGCAATTCGTCCGGCGTCACGCCCGACAGAAGCCCAAACGCCAGGTTCGCCTGCCCGCCGTCGGCGTATGAGTTCTGCTCCGCGTTGAAGAATGCGCCATGCGTTGCCCGCCGGATTTCCTCCGCCTTTCGTGCATACAACTCCGCGTCCTGCGCCTCGCCCAGCACGCCCGCCACCTTGCCCATGTGCGCGCAGATGTACGCGTAGAAGCAGTTGTTGAAAAACGTCCGCGACAACTCGCTCGACCACGGGCCGGTGCCCTGATCGTGATCCGGCGCAACCCAGTCGCCGATGAACCCATAGTCAGGATGCCCGTACGGGCGCAGCAGGCCGTCGACGGCCTTCGAGTCCAGAAACTCGACGTACCGCTTCATCATCCCGTAATTGTCGCGCAGCACCCGCGCGTCGCCGTAATGGAGGTACATGTCCCACGGAAGCATCACGCAGATCGCACCCCACGTCGGCCCACCGCCTGCCCCGTGCGGGTACGGCGCAATGTTCGGCAGCTCGCCCGTCGCAGCGTCTTGCACGTCCCGCCAATTGCCCAACCACTTCGTGTACATCGCCCCGAGGTCAAACGCATACAGCGCCGTCTTCGACGTGATCTGACCGTCACCCCCATAGCCCAGCCGCTCCCGGTGCGGGCAATCCACCGAAACCCCGCCCGACGTCACGCACCGAAACGTGTACAGCGTCGTCTCGTAAATCCGGTTAAACAGATCGTTCGAGCACTCAAACGTCCCCCGACGCTCGAGCGGCGTCTGCACAAAAAGAGCCGTCGCACCGCCCGCTTTCGGTTCGCGCCGAAGCCCGTTCACCTTCACGTACCGGAACGCGTGGTAGTTGAACCGGTCTTGGAACGTCTCCGCGCCATCCGTGGCCGGGATGTACTCCGCCTGCTGATCCCACCACACCGGTTCCCCCGTCTTTTCGAACCGCTCAATGAACTTCATCCGCACCGGCTTCCCCGGCTCCCCGTGAACGCGCAGCCGGAACATCGCCGTCACGTTCCGCCCCATGTCGAACAAGTACTCGCCCGGCGCGGTGTTCTTGACGTCAACCGCAGCCACCTCTTCTACTACACGATTTGATTCAAGCATTGCCGCACAAACAGCCACCACCGGCGGCTCCACCACCACAGCTTTCTCTATCCAATCCGGCTTCAGCCCGGCCTCGTCCCAGCCCGGACATTCTGCCCGCGCGTCATACCGCTCCCCATCGATGTTGCTGTCTTTCACCCGCGCGATCGCCGTGACCGGCCCCAGGTGCGACCCCCACGTCCCGTCCGACGCCACCGTGACCGTCTTGCCGCCCTCGAGCTCGACCTCCACCTGCACCCGCGCAATCGGCCCCGGATACGTCACGCCGGGGAAACCGGGACAGTACCAGCCCCGGCCCAGCGCCACGCCGACGCAGTTACCGCCGCGGCGCAACGCCCCGGTCACATCGTGCGTGACGTAATACGCCCGCTTGTTGTAATCGCTGACGTTCGGCCCGCATACCCCCTCCCCGATCTTGGCGCCATTGATGTGCAGGTCGCAATAACCCATCGCCGCCACGTAAGCCGTCGCCCGAACCGGTTTCGAATCAAGATCAAACTCCGCGCGGAACAGCGGCCCGGCCGGCTCCTCCTTCATCTCCGCCGGATACGGATAGCCAATCCATTTAGCCGACCAGTCCGACGCATCCAGCAGGCCCATCGTCCACCGTGCCGGCTCGCTCCACGCCGTCGCCGCGTCCGACTCGTCCCACGCGCGAACCTTCCACCAGCACGACACCCGCGAACCCAATGGCTTGCCTGCGTACGGGACAAGTACCGTCTCATCGGAATCTACCTTGCCCGAATCCCATAAGTCGCCCGTATCCGCCCCAAGCAGGTCCGGCGACGACGCCACCACGATCTGATACGCCGTCTGACGCGCACCACGCCGGTCTGATTGCACGATCCAGTTCAACCGCGGCTCCGCCACGTCAATCCCCAGCGGGTTCTCCAGGTACTCGCACCGCAACCGGCCCGCCGTCATCCCCGCCGCCGCATCCGCTCCGGCAAAGAAAGAGAACAACATCGCGAGTCCCAACGCGGCGTGAAACTTGACCATTTTCCCGGCTCCTTTACATGACTGACCGAAAGCAGATTCTACTGCACGCCGGCCGCCGCTGACAAAATCACTGCGTCACACTATTTGGGCGCCGACCTCAGAAGTCGGGCGGGATCTTCGCTCAGGTAGCGGACCGGTTGCCGTGCGAGCCGTTCCCGAAACAGCCTTAGGATCTCGTCCCGGATTTCCGCCCTCCATTCGGACGGCCCCTGGTCGTCCCCCCATCCATTTGAGATGGCGACAGGCGTCCCGAAATTCTCAACGCCCCAGCGCGTCCGATCAATTCGCGTCACTGGCGACCAGTTGCAGCTCCAACTCGTGTTGCGCCAATTTGGGAACAACGCGTACGACCACGCGGCCGGGAGGCACCACGAATCCTGGTAAGTCCCATCCGCCACCATCGCGTACCCAATCACGTCGGTCGAGTCGAATACGCCGACATCATCCGACGCAAGCAACACCTTCTCCGGGTCAAACGCTTCCACCTGCGCCGTGAGCGTCTTGACAAGATCCAGCATGGCCCGCGCGCAATAGGCCGGGAACGGTTTCAACGCGACGTCGCCGCTCCGTATGTAAAATGTCTCGTCCCACACAAAACCGTCCACCACCGCCCCGTACGATTCCAGCAACGCCGCAAGATAACTCCGATACCATTGCGCAACCTCCGGGTGGGCCGGGTTTCGCGGAAACGTCTCGCCGCTCGTATCCGGGCCGGTCCAACAGGGCCGGGGCGCTTTCCCGTTCTCGTCGAGCAGGTTCCAGTCCGCGTGGTAGTTCGGCCCGCCGCTGTCCTGCACGAGGCCGTCCCCGAAATACCAGAGCACGCGGAATCCCAGGTCGCGCGTCCGCCCCAGCATTTCGGCCACCTCCGCCTTGGTCAACCGAACCGCCCGCGTCCGCGGCATGGCCACCCACTCCTCCTTCATCCGTCCCGACGTCTGATCGAACGCGTAGGAGCCCAGCCCGTCGTACCACCCGTGAAAACACAACGCCACTCGCCGGCGTTCTTCCGGCGTCAAAAGCCGCGCCAGTTCCCGCACATCGTTGTCCCAACCTTCACCCCCGTCGGCAAGATAGTTGTAATACACCATCGCAATGTCGTGAAGCCACGCCGGGCCTGCCGGCACATCCGGCAGAATCTCCCGGAAAAAACCTTCCAGCGAACTCTCTACCCCGCCCTTCCCCTTGCCCAGCGAAAAGCCAAACGTACGCTTCTCCTCTCCCTGCAGCGGCACCTTAGACCCCAGGTAGCGGTACGAAATCGTGCCCAACACGCCCCCTTCCCCTCCATGAAGCTCGAACAGCGAACTGAACGTCGCATCCGTGCTGATACTGGCGTGGACATCGCCCGCTTCCACCTCGACCACGGGAAGACCAAGCTGCGCGGTGTCTGCGCCCGTCATCCAATTCCCCAGGCGCCACTCCGCTCGCACCCCCTCGCTCTCCAACCCAAACCGCTTCGCCCAACCATTGTAGAGCGGGCAGACTACCGAATCGGCCCGCACCGCACCCGCCGGTTTCCACAAAAACGGAACTGTCACTTCCATGTCCTCGCAAAACGCTTCAGAAAACGACAGCGTCATATCGACCACCGCGTCGGTGTGGCCCTCCGTATTCTTCACCGTTATCGCGCTCGTACACGCAATGGCGGGAACGCCGGCCGGCTCCAGAACATACCGGACCACAAGTGTATCGCCACCCGATTCCAAAATTTCCGGCGCGCCCGCCGCTGGGTCGCCCGTAAACAGCAATAATCCGCCCGCCTCTGTCTCGATCATGACACCCCGCGGCATGGCCAGCCGCACCGACGCCCCCTCACATTGTCCCGTCAGCATCCACCCCAACCCCAATATCAGTCCCGCCACACCCGTCCGTACCATGTCTCGCTCCTTGACACGCGTCCTCGCCTGCAATCCGTCGCGCCCCCGCACACCATCCGCGTCCCAATGGCCTCAATGGTCCCAATCGTCCCATTTTTCGCATGCAGATCTGGAAGCAGGATTTCGCTTATTCCGCGGTAAAAAATCGGGCGTCGGTGCCGCCGGCGCCGATCTTCACCTCGACTTTCGCGGCGCATTTCGGGCAGAAACCCACGTAGGCGGTTCGGTCCCGGTTAACGTAGATCCGCGTATACACGTTGCAGCATTTGAACCGTATCCCAATATACGGCCGCGGGCACGCGGGTTCCGGGTTTTTATCCAACTTTCCGTTTGACCTTGGGTTGGGCCGCCCGCTTTTGTCCCGGCTTTTCGCTGACCTCGCGTTTTGTGGCGGTTTTTTGGGCGGTTTTTTGGGCCATATTGCGTTGAGGCGTTTGTTCGTCGGCCGGAGGCATATTGGCGCGGCGCTCCCGGATGGCAAAGATGTTCTGGAACAACTCCCAGCCAAACCACGTCAACCCCGCCGACACGATACCCGACATCGCCGCGATAAGCACAATGCGTTCCGGATGCATCATGGCAAGTCCTCCGGTTTGAATCCATGCGGGACCAGCGGCGGCACACGTTTCGCCGATGACGGTTCGGCGGAAGCCGCTTCGGGCGTATGAACCTGTCCCGCGGCCTGCTCGAGCGCCTTGAGTTGCTCGCGGAGCGCCTGGATCTCCTGCTCGAGGCTTTCGACCTGCTCGCTCAGGTCCGCGTTGGCTTTCGAGAACGTGTGCAGCGAATCCGCCACCGACTTCAGTTCCCGGATGTCCGGTGTTTCGTTTGCCCGCGGCGTGGGTATCGGAATGACGTTCGGCTTCACCAGCTTCGGGGCCGGCGACGCCTCCGGCTTTGGCGGTTCAGCGACTTCTCGCAGCGACAACGAGTCGAACCATGCCTTGCCTTTGCCCCTCAGTACGCAGCGAACCATCACAAAACCCGTTCCCGCCGGCACGTCCACCGTCATCTCGACGTCTCGCCAGCCGGCCGTCCCGGTGACGGGCGTCTTGTCGCTGGTCGAACCTACCGACAGCAGCTTGTACGGCGTCCGCTGCCAGCATTGCACCCACAGCGCCGCCGCCGTTGCATCCTCAGTCTTGATGGCGCCCGACAGCCGCAGCTTTTTCCCCGCGAGATCTCCCCAGACAACCTGGCTCCAGTTGTTGCACGGTTCCGATCGGTACGGCGCCGGATTGTAAAGAAACGCCGCGTTCGCCCCTTCCCGCCCTGCCCGCTCGACACCCCCCTGCGCCGGGACTTCCGGTTTTTCCAGCGGCGCGTAATCCATCACAAACACGTTCCAGTGATCCGGCAGGCCCGCCGACACCTCTTCGAACCCCGGGGTCTGCAGAAGGTTCGGTTCATCGCCTGCGGCGAGAATTAGTACCAGCAGCCACAGCACGGCTCAACTCACCCGCAGACCTTGGAACCGCAGCTTCAGGTCTTTGGCGCTCGTGGCAAACTGGAGTGCGATTTCCATGGTGATTCGGCCCGCCTTGAAGTGGTCGTACAGCGCCTGGTCAAACGTCTGCATGCTCCACTGGTCCATCCCTTCTTCGATCAGCTTCACGATGTCTTTGAAACTCTTGCCCACCTCGATGTAGTCCCGCACCGTACGGTTGCCAATCAGAATTTCGGCCGCCACGCAACGCCCGGTTCCCGACGCCAGCGGAATAATCCGCTGCGAGATCACCGCACGAAGCACGCTCGCCATCTGCTTCCGGATCTGCGTCTGCTGGTGCGGCTCAAAGAAATCAATGATCCGGTTCAGCGTCTCCACCGCATCCACCGTGTGCAGCGTCGAGAACACAAGGTGCCCCGTCTCTGCCGAGGCCAGAGCGGTCCGCACCGTTTCCGTGTCACGCATCTCACCAATCAGGATCACGTCCGGGTCCTGCCGCAACGCACCACGAAGACTGTTGCCGAACGAAAGCGTGTCATGGCCCACTTCTCGCTGCGTTATTATCGCCTTCTTGTCAAAGTGCACAAACTCCAGCGGGTCTTCTATCGTGATGACGTGTACCGGCCGCGTCTCGTTGATCTCGTCTATCATCGCCGCAAGCGTCGTCGATTTCCCGCTGCCCGTCGGGCCCGTCACAAGCACAAGCCCCGTTTTCCCGGTACAGATTTTCGAGAGCACCGGCGGCAGGCCCAGTTCGTGGATTTTCTTGATCTTCAGCGGGATCAGCCGCATCACAATCCGGGTCGCCCCGTCTTCCTTGCAGACATTCACCCGGAATCGCGCCACGTCGTCAAGCATGTACGAACAGTCCAGTTCCATCACTTTCTGGAACTTCGCAATATCCTGCGGCTGCGCTATCGTCGACAGCAACTGCTGGACATCCTCGTCTTTCAGCGGCGGCCCATCGAGCCGAACCAGGTCGCCATCGATCCGGTAAATCGGCGGGTTGTCAACTTTAAGGTGGATATCCGAAGCGTTCTTCTCCAGGGCTCCAAACATGAGGTCGCGCAACGAAACTGCCATTCCGGGCCCTCCTTAAGCTCGCACCGCCATCCAGCGGCCTTACTCCTACGATACGTCAACTTCATGCATTCTCTCGGATAATCTCGATGATACTGCCACGAGGCGTCTGATGACAGGGCGTCCCACTCTTCCTCCAGACTCCAGACTGTTTTTTTCTCTTCCTCCAGACTCCAGACTCCGGACTCCAGACTGTTATTGCTGTTTCTCTTCCGTTGTGATGCTCACAAGCGTCTTGCCTTCCTGCGCCATTACCATGATCATCGCGGACATGCCCCCTTTGTCAAAGTTCAGCATGTGCATCGGATTCGCACCGGTCTGAACCACACCCTCCCCTTCGTTCCACCCCGCCGATTTCATTTCCTTCTTATAATATTCGGCCACCTTGTCGACCCCGTCAGCCGACAATGCCTGCACCACAAACGTCTTGCTGGCGGGATCCGACGAAGACATCTGAATCTCCGCCCCCGGATATATCGGGATATCCTTTGGGAATCCCTCAGGCGCCTTGGCCCCCTTGCCAAACACCACCGACGCGCCACCGCCTTCCGTCTTCACGGTAGAGGTCGCGCCGTCGCTCGAATAGGTCGAAACGGTCTCGCCGTTTTCGCCTTTCGCCTTCACCGTCATTCCGCTCCCGTCCATCTTGATATCGACGTCTTCGTTGCCGTCTTTGGATTTGATGGACATCGAGCCGGTCTTCGAGTCGATCTTGACCTCGGCGTCCTGGCCGTCCTTGGCCATCGCGTTTTCCATGGCGCGTTCGGCTGCAACGTCCGACGCCTTCTTCCCGCATCCTGGCCCGATTACCAAAACCACCGTACAAATCAAAACAACAGCCGGCATACCCAATCGTCGCATGGTGAACCTCCCTGTATGCATGTCTTTCCGCAGAAAATCCAAACGCGCCTCCCCTTTTAGGAGAAGCGGCCCGCTTCTAAACTTTACAAACCGGCTGCCATCCCCTTTTAGGGAAGCGGCGGCTCAACTTGATTAAAATCCCCGCGAATCCTACTGGATCCGCTTGGCGGGGGTACCTCTTACAAGTATCTGATCCCCCGAAATAACCGCCGTTTCCGAAACTTGCTTATCCCCGGCCTGTGCCATGATGCTTAGATTCGCCCCGCTGACCGACCAGGTCCCCCCTACGGTATCCGTCCCTACCAGCGCGGCCAACAACGGGCTCTTCGCCTGCAACGCACCGCCCGGTAAAAACGTGACCGTCAGCGTCACCTTGTCCACCTTCATTGACCACACACTATTGGTCAGGCTGTTGGCATCCAGCGCCGGCGCAGCGGTCGCCACCGGCGCGGCGCCTTCAGAACCCGCCGCGCCCGAATCGGTGCTACCCGACGACGAGTCCGACTGCATATGGGGCGGCCGTTGTCAACCAATATCGACTCATAGCCTAACGCACCCCGAAACCTCCGTCAACTTTATTCCGCCCCGCTTCAAACCACACAAGCGAAAAACAGGGACTGACTCGGTTTTCGGCCCGTAGGCGGTTTGAAGAAATCGTGTCTGTCCCCACTTTTTGCGGCCATAAAGCAACCACTCGACTTCTAAACTTAAGACAACACAAGCGAAAAACAGGGACTGACTCGGTTTTCGGCAGTTTGAAAACCGTGTCTGTCCCTGCTTTTCGCGGCCTGAAACTCATGACCCCGGCTTTTTCACCAGATCCACTGTCCCTGCTTTTCGCGGTCATGAAGCAACCGCTGGACTTTTTCACCAGCTCCGCTGTCCCCGCTTTTCGCCCGCCCGTATGCATGAAAACCGCCTTATAGATACAGGAGCAGCCTGCGGTTTTTGCATGTTTTCTGCTCCCGGACTATAATTGCCGCGTTTGTTTTTGGAGGTCAAAGAGATGATTCGTGTAGGGCTTGTCGGCGCCATAGGTTACGGAGGCCGCGAGTTGATGCGGCTGGTGAGCATGCATCCCGACGCAAAACTTACCGCCGCCGCCGAGCTCGAGGCCGGAAAACGCATCGACGAACTGCTGCCGGCGTTCGGCAAACTGCTGGACGTCGTCTGTGAGCCGTTTGACGCCAACGCCCTGGCAAAAAAGTGCGACGTCGTGTTTATCGCCGTGCCCGGCGCCAAATCCATGGATCTAGGCGCCGCGTTGCGCAAAGCCGGCGTCAGAACTCTCGACATGGGGCCCGATTTCCGCCTCAAAGACACCGCCGAATTCCTCGAATACTACAAAACCGAGCACACCGCGCCACAACTACTCCCCGAGGCCGTATACGGTCTCGCGCCGTGGTACAGGGACCAGATCCGCAACGCACACCTCATAGCGGTACCCGGATGCTACCCCATCAGCGTCATTACGCCCCTCAGACCACTTATCGGCTCGCCCATAGACACCTCGGTACCCATAGTGGTCGACTCGATTTCCGGGATGTCGGGCGCGGGCCGGGCCCTGTTCGAAGCGTTCCATTTCCCCGAAATGAACGAGAACGTCAAGGCCTACAAGCTCGCCGTGCACCAGCACACACCCGAGATCGAGCAGGAACTCCAGCGGGCTTTCCTCGTCCAGTTCACGCCCCACGTCGGGCCGTACAACCGCGGAATCCTAAGCACCATTACCGTCCGCCTCAAAAAGGAGTTCGATCTCGCCGCGGCATACAAACGCTACGAAAACGAGCCGTTCATCCGCGTGCTCGGTCCCGGAAAACTGGCCGAAGTAAGGTGGGTAAGAGGCTCTAACTTCTGCGATTTCGGGTGGGTGATAGATAAACGCACCGGAAACCTGATCATCGTCAGCGCCATCGACAACCTCTGCGGAGGAACCGCCGGAATGGCCATCCAGTGCATGAACATCATGTTCGGGTTGGACGAAACAACCGGCCTACGCCTGGCCGGTATGATGCCCTAGAAATTGAACACACGGACAATTTGAGAACTGACGAGCCGGTGAAAAACATGGTCCACCTTCAAAAATTCAGTCAACAAGAGCGAAAAACAGGGACTGACTCGCCT
>JAPLKX010000004.1 GCA_026387845.1 Candidatus Hydrogenedentota bacterium
CAGCGGCGCCTGCCTGCGCACCCTGAGAGGACACACAGATCCTGTCAACAGCGTGGGTTTCCGTCCCGACGGCGCCAGGATTGTCAGCGGGTCGGGGGGCGTCGTCCAGGGGTTACGGGACAATACCGTTCGGGTCTGGGACGCGCACAGCGGCACATGCCTGCGCATCCTTCAGGGACACACAGACAGTGTCACCAGCGCGTCGTTCAGCGCGGACGGGGCCCGCATCGTCAGCGGGTCAGGGGTGAGCCTCTGGGGTCCAGGGGACAATACCGTTCGGGTCTGGGACACGCACAGCGGCGCATGTCTGGAGGTCATCCGAGGCCGGGGCGATGTTGGCGCAATTGCGGCGGGTGCGGCGGTGCACCCGTTTCGTGCACTCCGCCGCGAGCCGGGCGAGATCGTCATCGAAGAGACTGCCAGCGGCACGCCCGTGGGCTGGTTCGCTGCGTCCCCCGCAGCCCTTACCACCCATCCGGCCGAATCGATATGGGCCGGCAGCGATCACAATTACGTCTACCTGATGCGGTTGGAGCGGGATTCGCACAAACGCTCCGGCGCATCAGAAAGCGCAACGCCATGATTTTCGAGCTTGCCAAAGACTTCCATGACGCCGTAGCGGGGATGCCGGGGGAGCATCCCAAGCGGCGGATGGTGGAACTGCTTGAGGAGGCGGTTCGGCGGGACGTTCATTTTGTTGAGCGGCATCCGACGACGCTCTTCCAGTGTATGTGGAACACCTGCTGGTGGTATGACTGCCCCGAGGGGGCCAATCATTACGAAGTACCGGAGGGCGGATGGAAGGAAACGCTGCCGTGGGAGAGCCCGAACTCGGTTCTGAAGCTTAGCACACTGGTTGAGCGCTGGCTCGGGGAGCGTCAAACCGCCCATCCCAGCTTCCTTTGGCTGCGCGGTATGCGCCCGATCTCATGGCCACTGGGCTGCGGCCAACGCACCGTCTTGCGCGGACATGACGACTGGGTTGCCAGCGTGGCTTTTTCGCCCGATGGTCTGCGAATAGTGAGTGGATCCAGGGATGGCACGGTGCGGATCTGGGACGTGAACGACGGGCGCGAACTTGCCGTCCTGCGTGGGCATGGCAACCTCGTTCGCAGCGTTGCGTTTTCACCCGATGGCCAGCACATCATCAGCGGTTCTTTAGACAGGACAGTGCGAATGTGGGCTCCTTCGAGCGGACGGGAGCTAATCGTGTTGCGAGGGCATCAGAACATGGTTACCAGCGTAGTCATGACGCCCAATGGCCGGCGCATCGTAAGTGGATCGCGGGATAAGACCATCCGGGTGTGGGATGCCGCAACCGGGCAGGAACTGACTGTCCTGCGCGGACACGAAAACGACGTCAATAGCGTCGCTGTACTACCAGATGGGCTACGAGTGGTGAGTGGTTCGAGCGACGCCACTTTACGGGTGTGGGATGTCGAGAGCGGGCATGAACTCGTGTTGATTCGCGGACACACGGACGTAGTCACCAGCGTCGCGGTGACGCTCGATGGGCAGCGCATTGTGAGTGGGTCTCGTGACAAGACAGTGCGGGTCTGGGACGCTGCCAGCGGATGCCAACTGGCGATTTTGCACGGACATACCTGGTGGGTCAATTGCGTTGCCGTGACGCCCGACGGGCGGTGCATCGCCAGCGGTTCTTGGGACAGAACGCTACGCCTGTGGGACTCGGCGAGCGGGGGTGAACTTGCCGTCCTGCACGGGCATGAGGACCCCGTGCAAAGCCTTGCTATTTCGCCTAATGGCCTCCGCATCGTCAGCGGAGCGGATGACAAGACAGTGCGGGTTTGGGACTTCAAGGGCGGGCGCAGGCCGCCGCGGTTAGCGGGTCATCTTTATTTCATCAACATCGTGGCGTTTACGCCTGATGGCCGCCGTGTGCTCAGCGGGGGTTGGGAAAGAACGCTGCGCGTATGGAATGCCGAAAGCGGGCGTGAGCTTGCCGTCATGCACGGACACACCGACAGGGTTACCAGCGCAGCGTTTTCACCTGATGGCCGTCGCGTGCTCAGCGGGTCTTGGGACAGAACGCTACGCCTATGGAACGCGGAAACCGGACGCGAACTTGCCGTTCTGCGCGGGCACCAACAGGAAGTCACCAGCGTGGCGTTTTCACCCGATGGCCGCCGCGTGCTCAGCGGATCAAGGGATAAGACGGTGCGTCTCTGGGATGTGAACGACGGACGCGAACTTGCCGCCCTGCGCGGGCACCAACAGGAAGTCACCAGCGTGGCGTTTTCGCCCGACGGTCGCCGTGTGCTCAGCGGGTCACATGATAAGACGGTGCGTCTCTGGGACGCAAAAGACGGGCGGGAACTCGCCGTCCTGCGCGGACATGAGGAGAAGATCTGGACTGTAATCTTCTCACCCGATGGCCGCCGCCTCGTAAGTGGGGCTGGAAGTTATGCCGAGTTTCTGGGGGACAACGACTGCACGGTACGGGTGTGGGATACAGACACCGGACGCGAACTTACCGTCCTGCGCGGGCACCAACGTGAAGTCACCCGTCTGGCGTTTCTACCCGATGGCTGCCTAGTGAGCTGCGATTTACTTGGCAAATCGCTGGTTTGGGACTCCGAGAGCGGTCAGTGCTTGAGCCAGGTGCAAAGTGGCAGCCAGCCCGTGGCCGGCCAGCGTTCTGATTCCGGAGACTGGTATGCCAGCGTCGAGGGCGGTGAAACCTCCATTCGCAACCATCCCGCTATGCCACCAGTCGCCTGGTTTCCCCAAGAGTTATGGAATCTTCAAATCCACCCAAACGGTTGTGCTTGGGCTGGAGGTGTGTTCAATTACCTTTGTCTTGTCCGCATCGAAGGAACTGAGACGCCATGATCTTCCAACTCGCACAGGATTTCCACGCTGCCGTGGACGCGATGCCGCGGAAGCACCCGAAGCATCGCATGCTCGAACTCATCGAAGAAGCCATCCTCCTATTCGCCGTTCTTCAAATCAGACATTCCACGACTCGATAAGCCCGGTTCCTAGGTGAATGTAGTTATCCCACCGGGCCATTTCGTTTCAATAAAGCTGGCTCCATGCCTATCTTTTCGACAGTCTCAATTTGAGCTTGAGGGCTCCTGCCATCGCCAGGAGTATGGCAGGAGTGATCAATGTCAAACTGAAGCTGTCAAAGAAAACCAGCAATCGCGGCAAGCTGGGGACATAACCTGTCTACTGTCGTTCCTGAAAACTCGTACTTATTGGAAGCCACTGACTTATGAAGGCTGACGGCCTTGCCGTATGTGCGACTGTTGTCTGCTTCGCCACAACGTACAAACCCCTGTCGGCAAAGCCCTTCGCAAAACCATTGACACTTTGTACTGGCCTGTGTAAGGCCAAGGTAAGGCCTGGGAAAGTACCGCAAACCCAAGGAGAGAATCGGTGCGTGGGCATGGATGTGGAAACGGAACTGCATTCAGGTTGGGAGGCCCCAATCCTATGGTAGGCGATTCAAACCTTACCGCTTCGCCGCTGAAACCTATCCCCCCGCCCCTCCCAATGATCGCACCTTAGCCTTTCGGCAACTGTGCGGATAGTCTCTCCACGACTTCGGGACGGTCAGCAGCCACATTGGCAGACTCCTGCGGATCGGATTCGAGGTCGAAAAGGGTAATGTTGGAATCCTCGCCCTTGTTTAGCGGGCCGCGAATGAGTTTGTAGCGCCCGTCGTAAGCCAGGCGCCAAGCGTCCAGCCCTGACAACACGACCTCGCGGTGCGTTGCCCCATCTGCCTCCAACACCGGCCGCAGGGAACGGCTGTCCATGTCGTCGGGCCGGGCGATTCCCGCGTAGTCGAGAAACGTGGCTGTCAGGTCGAGCGTGGTTTGCGGCCGACCGTTCACCGATCCGGCCTCCACGCCCGGCCCGGCCACGACAAGCGGCACACCCACCGAGGCCTGGTAGGGCTGGCTCTTCCCCCAACTCCCGTGATCCCCGAGCATTTCGCCGTGGTCGCTGCTGTACACGATGATCGTGTTGTCGAGTTCGCCGCGTTCCTCGAGTTTGCGAATGTAGAGCCCCAGCAGCCGGTCGATGTTCTCGATCAGGGCAGAGTAGTTCTGCCGCACGCGCACGTGGGACTCTGCGTCCAACACCCCGTTACCGTGATGGGGCTGCGGGAACCCGGCGATAATCCGGTCCGGGCCGTAGTAGCCGCGGTGCATGCGATCGGTGATGTCGTTCGGCACGTGGGGGCCGTTAAAGTTTACCTGCATAAACCAGGGATCACCGGCCGGCGTCGCGTCGATGAGAGCGAGACCGTTCCGGCCGATCCAGTTGTCCACGTAGTAGGCGTCGGGAATGGGCGTGGGATCGGTGTAGCCGTAGCTCTGCTCGGGATTCTTCCGCCGCGCCGCCATGTCGTCGTAATGCACCTGGGCTAAGGGCGGGTCGAGACGATTCAGATAGGCGTAGTAGGGATCCTTGGGACCGCGGGGTCTGGCGGCGTAGGCCATCCACCCATCCCATTTACCCGCGTTGTCGATGCCGTCCGTAAAGCCCCAGTCCTGGAGATCGGTCTTGCCGTCGAGGCCCCAGGTCGCGCGCGGCTTGTGCAAATCGAACTTGCCACAGCCCAGCACGCGGTACCCGTCTTCGCGCAACCGCATGTAGAACGTGGGCTGGTCCTTGGGGTAGTCGACACTGTTACTCGGGACGCCGCAGCGATCGTACTCCTTGCCCGCGGCGAGGCAGGCGCGCGACGGCGCACACACCGGCGAGGGACAGATCGCGTTCGTAAACCGCGTACCGCGAGCGGCAAGCGCCGCCAGGTTGGGCGTCGGCACCGGCACGTCCGGGTTGAACTGTGTCCAGTCGGGCCGCTGCTGGTCGGGGAAAAAGAGCAGGATGTTGGGACGGCGGCCCGAGGCGGCCGAGGCTCGCCCCCCACTCATCAACGCGGCGGCGAGGGCGCCTTGTCCGGTGGACTGTAGAAACTCGCGGCGTGTCGGCTGCTTCATCGTGATCCGCTCTCCCATAACGCGCACTCACGCTTGGCCTGCTCGTTAGAATCATGGCTCAGCGCCTGGTTAACTGACCATCCGGGCAATATTCTCAGTTGTCCGATACGGGCTTTTGGGTCCGGCCTGGACGCGAGTCCGTGTCGTCAAAATAACGATTGATACGATGCAAAGCAAAGAGGGCGAGGCCGAGAAACACTGCGTACAACACACCGATTTTCGAAGGCCATATCGTCGCGGCGCCAATTGCACCGATGATGGCCATGAGATCGGCCATACGCTCGGGGAGACCCGGGACCTCGAAGCCGCGCCAAGTCCGCGTCCGCGAAAGCCAGAGTATCCGGCCTATCTTGTATGCGGTGACGCCGAGTATCAGAACGGCGGCGGGGGCGAACAGCACAACACGCGCGAGAGGCCATGCGTACTGATCCACCTCGCTTGCCTTGTAGAGACCCAGCAGCACTCCGACATTGCTGGAAGCGCCAAAGAACATGATGAACAACAACAGGCAGATTGCGAGAACCAGCGAGATGCTTCGTCTTCGTTCCAACCGGTTGGGATGCAGGATCGCCTCCGTATCACTCCCAACGGGGTCTCCATTCGGATGGTGGACGTTGTCGACACGCCTCACTGCCCAATACAGGGCGGCGGTGTAAAGCAACCCCAGGTTGAATCCGGCATTCAATTCCCACATCTTCCACCAATCGATGTAGTGTGGCGCATACGAGTAGCCCAGGCACCACAATGCGGCGAGCGTGAACCCAATGCCGAAACCACCCCCGATGAGTGCTCCAATCGTCAGCGTCGCCCGGTCTCTTTGAAGCGCCGCCATGAGCAGCGCGCCCACCCACCACGCCGCCACGACGAAGTTCTGCGTGTTGGTTTCGACGGTCCGGGTGAGGTGGCGGTCAAGTTCACC
>JAPLKX010000200.1 GCA_026387845.1 Candidatus Hydrogenedentota bacterium
GGCGCCGATTTGGGCGCCCAACTCGACGCGCTTCTCGATATCGGCGGGCACACCCTGCTTGTCTATGGTCAATGCGACGAGGCCGGCGCCGTGTTCGACCGCCAGGGCCATATACTTGTCCAGGATTTCGGGGTCGGCCTTGCAGGAGTTGATAATGGCGCCGCTGCCCAGGCGGGGTATCACATCCTGCTGAATGGCCCATTTGGGATTGTCGATGGACAGCGGCACGTCCGTGACCTCGCGCACGGTGTCGATCAGCCAGTGCAACGAGCCCAGCGCATCGCCTTTTGCGGGCCCGACGTTGATGTCCAATGCGTCGGCGCCGGCGTTGATCTGCGCCAGTGCCAACTCGTGGATGACACGTTTGTCGCCCTCTTCGATAGCGCCGCGGACGCTCTTGAACATGCCGTTGATTCGTTCGCCAATCACATACATTGCGTCTTCTCCTTGAAACGCGCGCGCACGCGAGTCTGGTAATAACTCAGGCAGCGGGGACTGAACACAGCCGATCGATCGATTCCTTCACCAGCCGGATGGACCCGGGGTGCCGCATCACGAGGAGGTCTGCGCCCGCTTGAAGATAGTTGGTTGCCGTTATGGCTTCCCATAAGGGCCCGCGCGCGCCGACCGGGCCAAATCCGGGCAGGGCGTCTTCAGCCGTAATGGCCTCTTTAGCACGCCAGGCCTGGAGTCCCACGTCGCAAAGTGTGGGCTGCCGCAGCAGGGGGTCGCCGCCCAAGCCGGCCAGCCTGCTGCGTTCCATAATGCTGTACACGTACTCGAACCCGTAGCCGAGCGCGGCGGTTGTCGGGAAAATGACGAGTTGTTCCAGGGGATACCCGACGTCGTGGGCGAGCACGTTCAATTGTTTGGCGATATTGATGTCCAGGGGAGATTCGGCAAGAAGTTTATGGCCGTCGGCAAGACACGAAGCCACCAGCGTCCGGTAGTTCTTTTCTTTGATCGTGCCGAACAGACAGTTCTCACCCTTTGCGGCCTCGCTGCACTTTGGAAGGACCTCGTTGTCGCGTTCATTGACATCGCAGCCCCAGACGATCAGCGGAAGGTCTACGGCCGCCAAAACGGACTTCACCGTGTCCGCGGCCTCGCGGGCGCTGATGCCGCCCATGGCCGGGTGTGCTCCCATGAGTTTGAGGCAGATCAGGTCCGCGCCGAACTCGGCGGCCTTCTTTGCCCAGGCCGCAGGGTCCTTGACGCAGTCGCCGTACTGTTCGAGGAGCGCACCCGGCCACGTCTCGCCGCCTCGGTCCCAAATTTCGACGGCAATGGCGGGACGGTTTCCCGTCTTTCCCTCATACGCGAGCCACGGAACGCACTGGGCTCCGCCGATGGTGACGGTGTTGCGGCGCGTTCCGCCATCAGCGGGAGTCGCACCGATTCTGACTTCATTGATGGCCGCGGCCCATTTTGTAGCAGTATCCTGTGCTTTCATTGTTACCCTCATAGTTTGGCCGCGGCGGCCATGAACCCGTTCAAGCACCGCGCCAGCAGGGTGTCGAGCGCCTCGAGTCTGGGCAGGGTGAACACGCTTTGTTCCGCCACGGAAAGCTCGGCCATCTCGTCGCATGCCGGCACGTAAGCCACTTCATCAAACGTTTCTTGGGCAACGGCTCTGCTCGCGACGTCGGGCACGCCATGTCCGTTCACCTTGTTCCACACGAGGACGCGCCGCCGCACCGTGATCGGCAGCGTGGCCGCCAACACCTTTATGCGGGACGCGGCCCGCGCACTCACCCGCGTCGGCTCGCAAACGGTCACGAGGCAATCAATGGCGTCCGTGTTCATTCTGGAGAGGTGCTCCATCCCGGCCTCGTTGTCCACGATGGTGACGCGGTAATTGGATCGCAGCCGCGTCAGGGCGCCCCGGAGAAGGTTGTTGACGTAGCAGTAGCAGTCGGGCCCTTCGGGCCGGCCCATGGTCAGCACGTCAAACCCGGGCGCCTCGCGGATGCACTCTTGCATTTTCATTTCGAGCAGGCGCTCCTTGGGAATGCCGGAGCTGTTGGCTTTCTCCTTGAGAAGATCTTCGCGGATGCCGCTGAGCGTGCTGTACTCGTCTCCATGAAGCCCCAGCAACGGGGCCAGGGTGCTGTTGGGATCGGCATCCACAGCCAGAACGGGAGCGATTCCCGCCTCGAGCAGTTGACGGACCAGCGCCGCGCTTAAGGTTGATTTGCCGGTGCCGCCTTTTCCAGTTACGGCGATCAAATAACTCATACTGCCTTCGTCTTTCTATGAAACTTTGGCCATTACCGAGGGGAACTCCTCGATGTTGGTGTGGGGAAAGAAGCAGGCCGACGTGAAGGCTTCCATAAACCTGGGGTCGGTGCTCAGTTCAAAGTACGTCATGGAATTGGCGATGCGCCTGGCCTCCTGGTACCGCTGCCGGTCCAACGCCGCCATCTTCGCCCCCACCAGGCTCGTGTTGCCGACGAACCGCAGTTTCTCTCCCGGCACGTCCGGCAGCAGCCCGATAAACACGGCGTTCTCGAGGTCCAGGAAGTTGCCGAACGCGCCTGCCACCATGATTTCGCTCAAGTCGGACATGGTCAGGCCGAGGGACGTCAACAGGATTTTCGATGCGGCGTAGACGGCCGCTTTTGCCCGCATCAGGTTGGCGATGTCGCTTTGCGTGATGACGAGGTCGCGGGACGCGCCGCGCTCGCCACGCTTGACCACGACGAATTCCGGCTCGCCCTCGGCGCCCTTCCGCAGCCGCGCAATGCCGTTGCCGGTGTTGAGGCGTCCGGTTTTGTCCATGACCTGGAGCCGCAGGAGTTGGGCGAGCAGATCCACATAGGCGGTGCCGCACAGCCCACAGGGGGACTCGTTGCCCACCGTCGAGAAGCTGAACCGCTGGCCGGAACTCCAACCGCGGATGTGGTCGATGGCGCCGCAGGTGGCGCGCATGCCGTCGCGCGTCTCAGCGCCCTCAAACGCCGGGCCGGCCGATGCGCTGGCGCATACCATCCAGTCCTTGTTTCCGATGACGATTTCGCCGTTGGTGCCGATGTCGATGAGCATTCGTGGCTCGTCCGATTGCGTCATGCCCGTCGCCAGTACGCCGGCGGTAATATCGGCGCCGATGAACGAACTGACGCAGGGCAGGCTGTAGAACAGGCCGCGGGGATGAATCATGATGCCCAACTCGGCGGCGCGGAATGGCGGCGGCTGGTAACTAACGCCGACGTAGGGTTCACGCCTTATCCATTCGGGATTCATGCCCATAACGGTGTGCATGATGGTCGTGTTGCCCGCGGCAACCACGAACGTGATGTAGTTCTCGCTGAGTTGGACTTTATCGAGCAGTTCGCGGATCAACGTGTTGATGTCTTCAATCACGGCGGTGTGCAGTTGGGTGAGGCCGTCGGGCTGCTCGATGCAATACATGATGCGGCGAAGCACGTCGCCGCCGTAGACCGCCTGGGAGTTGTATTTGGCGGCGGAACTCAGGCTCTGCCCGGTGGCCACGTCGATCAAATGGGCGACAACGGACGTGGTGCCGATGTCGACCGCGACCGCCAAGTTGGGATTGCTGGAATCGCCGCTGACGATGTCGGTGATTTCGGTCAAAGCGCCGCGGTGTGCCGAGGTCACGGTGACCACGCCACTGGCGTTTCGCACGACGCCGGGCAACCGTCTCAAGACCGACAGCCCCAACTGGGATTCTTCTCTGCAATTCAGCTTGGCGAGTTCATGGTAAAGCCTGTTCAGATCCGACTGTGGATTCTCGAGGCGGGCCGGTTCCATCCGCAGGCAGTGCTTCTTGACCAGCGGGTCCAACTCGTTTCGTTGGCGCTCGAGCAGGCCGCTTTCCCGCACCCTGATGTCGACGGCGTCGGCATCCCGCACTTTACCGCGGACCTGCGAGGCCGTCGGTACGTCGATCAGCACGTTCCCGTCGATTCTCGCTTCGCATGCAAGAACGTACCCCTGGCGAATTTCTTCGCGCGTCAGGGACTGTGTAGCGGCGGCGCGCACGATCCCGTGGCGGACGATGACGCGGCATTTCCCGCAGACTCCGTCGCCCCCGCAAAGACTGTCTATGACGACGCCGGCGATCCGCGCGGCGTCCAACACGGTAGTTCCGCCGGGCACCTCGACCTTCAACCCCGCCGGCAAGAACTCGACCATGTATTTTGTTTTGGTTCCGGACTCACTCGTGATCATTACGACCTCCAGTTTGCTTTCAGGAACGAGACCAGGCCCGAAGCCTCTCTGGGCCCGACAATCACGTCCCATCCCGACTCCTCTTTGATCGAGCCACTTAACACGGAAACCAGACCGGGTATAATGACTTTCTTGTGGCCGGCTTTTTCGGCCGCGCGCGCCTTGGCCAGCGCTTCGGCCGTGGTAGCGCCGGTCAACTTTTCCGCAGCCCACGCCGTAAGGACGCTGGTGCCTTCGGTATCGACGGCCAGGATATAAGCGGGGATGCGGGCGGAAGATATCTCGGATTCCACGGAATAATAGGACAGTGCGAAATTGGTCGTCACCAGGACGGGCGCATCCGGGCCGGGGTCGCCGACCTCATGGAGGCCCGCGGGGACCTGAACGGGAATCTGGGGATTGGTGTAGATGTCCTGGCGGGTGGCGGCGAGGGCCAAGATGTGCTCGGGCCGGGTCAGGTTGGCAACGACGATGCCGGCATACTTGAGGATGTACCAGCAGGCGTCGACGGTTGCCCGCAAGGGGTCCTCGTCCATGGCCATCATCGCCACCGGGTATCCCAGCGACCGGAATTTTTTTGTAATGGCGGCGCGCCGGCTTTGTGTGAGGAATGCGCAGCCTTCTTGCGATGAAACGGGCCCCGGCGACAGCACCAGATCTTTGAGGCCGGAGACCCGGGCCTGATCCGCCAGCCCCGCCAGGGCTTCAAACCCGGGCGCTTCAATGCAAAGCGGCAACCGAAGGTCTTCGGCGACTTTGAAAAAGGCCTCAGGGTTGCTGCCCGTGCACAGGGCCCACAGCAGCGGGCGGCGGGCGGCTACGGCTTCGCCGGCGGCACGCAGCGCCGTGGGGTCAGGAGAAAGCAATGCCAGCGATCGCGGAAACGATGCCGCCGCCAACCGCGCCGCCTCCGCAAACCGCGCGGTGTCTTTCGACGCATTGACGAGCGCCAGCATATCGACCACGGACGTCTTCCCCATCCGGTCAAATGCGATCGCGCTTAGCTCTTTGCACCGCTGTTCAAGGATGGCATTGTCGAGGCTGTCGTTAATGCAGACACTGATCGCGGTGGGGTGGTAGAACTTATCTTCGTGGCGGTACAGGACGGTTTCCTGCCCGATCTCGAAGCCGTAGCCGTTGGCGCCAAACGATATCAGGGACTGAGGCGGCGCGCCGGCCTCGCCGAGTGCGGTCTTGCCTTTTTCGTCGAGCCGCGGGCAGCCCTCGAGCGATGCCTGGCCGCTGGCCACCTTCATGGCGAACGCCAAGCATGTGGCGACCCCGCACTCTTTGCAGTTGGATTTGGGCAGATGCTTGTAAATTTCCAGGCCCGATAACGCCATGATGTTCTTCTCCTGTTCGCGATGACCCCGAGCTATATCAGCGACTCGAGGTTCAACGCGGGATGTTTCACTTGCTCCAAAAATGCCATCAACCGTTCGCTCTCGGTGGCGACGGATTCGTCGGCGATCTTGTCGACAAACCCGTTGAGCCCCATCTCGGCGGCCCGGCCCTGCAACTGAGACCGCATCGCCTCCTTCAACTCCCTGGGCATCCACACGAGCCGCGGAAGCCCGCCCTCCGCCAGGATGAATTTGCGCGAGGTCAGGTACATCCGGCCCACGCCGAGGAACCCGGGGCTCTGCGCGCCGCCGCCGACAGCGCCCGCCAACGTGCTGAACTGCATGCCGATCGGCGTATCGCCCTGGTACTCGCGATTGACGGCAATCACGCCGTTGCATTCGGGAATAATCGCGACGATCACTTCAAAACATCCGCACGACGTCATGGGGTTCTGCATCAGCGAGTAGGCTGAAAACCGCTCGGTCGCGTGGTTAGAGTGGTTGAACACGAACTCGTTGACGCCTTCCCATTCGCCGACGTTTTCGCCGATCACGCGGCCCTTCTTGATGGGCTGGTTGGGCCCGGTCGGGTTGATTTCGTGTGACGCCTGGCCG
>JAPLKX010000295.1 GCA_026387845.1 Candidatus Hydrogenedentota bacterium
AGACCCAGCCCTACTGCCGTGGAAAAGCCTGGGAGTGGATTTTGTTTTGGAGTCCACGGGGCACTTTACGTCGAAGGAAGATTGCCTCAAGCACATCCAAGGCGGGGCGAAGAAGGTGCTGCTGACGGTTCCGCCGAAAGGCGACGTAGACGCGATCATCGTGATGGGGGTTAACGACGGTGATCTGAAGCCGGAGCACCAGATCATATCGAACGCGAGTTGCACGACGAACTGCCTGGCTCCGATGGCGAAGGTCATTCATGAGACGTTCGGGATCAAGCGTGGCCTGATGACGACCGTCCATGCCTATACGAATGACCAGAAGGTCCACGATATGCCACACAAGGACCTGCGCAGGGCGCGGGCGGCGGCCAATGCGATCATCCCGACGACAACGGGTGCGGCGCGTGCGGTGGGTAAAGTTCTGCCGGGGCTGAAGGGCAAGCTTGACGGTATGGCGATGCGCGTGCCGGTGATCGACGGGAGTGTGGTGGACCTGGTGTTCGAGTCCGAGAAGCCGATGACGAAGGAGTCGATCAACGCGGCCATCAAAGCCGCCGCGGCAGGGGCGTTGAAGGGCATATTGCAGTACTGTGAAGACGAGATCGTGTCGTGCGACGTGATCGGGAACCCGCATTCGAGCGTGTTCGATTCCAATTTGACGTTCGTGATGGGCGACAATTTCGCGAAGGTCGTGTCGTGGTACGACAACGAGTGGGGTTACTCAAACCGCTGCGTCGACCTGTTCAAGAAGATGGACTAAACCACTTGCCGGGGCCCGCACGGCGGGGTTCGTGCGGGCCTCTTGTTGAATTACGAGGGCCATGCGGTGAACAAGCTTACGATAGAAGACCTGGATGTGACGGGTAAGCGGGTGTTGATGCGGGTGGACTTCAACGTTCCCCAGAACGATGACGGCACCGTTCGTGACGACACGCGTATCCGCGCGGCGCTGCCCAGCATCAACTACGTCCGAGATCGAGGCGGAAAGCTTATATTGATGTCGCACCTGGGACGGCCAAAAGATCCCGCCAAGGCCGAATCCGAAGAAGAGAAAGCCAAGATCATCAAGGAAAACAACCTGTTCAAGATGGATCCGATCGCCGACAAACTGCGCGAACTCGTCGGCGGGAACGTCGTCAAGCTCGACCAACTCGTCGGGCCGGAGGTCGACGCCGCCGTTAATAAGATGCAGCCGGGCGACATCGTCGTGCTCGAGAACACCCGGTTCAACAAGGGGGAAACCAAGAACGACCCGGAACTTTCCAAACAGCTTGCCGCGCTCGCGGATGTCTATGTAAATGACGCGTTCGGTTCGGCGCACAGGGCGCATTCGTCAACGGAAGGGGTGGCGCATTTCGTGTCTCAGTCGGCGGCGGGATACCTGCTCGGCAAAGAGATGCAGTTTTTCACGAGGGTGCTGACGAATCCGGAGCGGCCGCTGCTGGCGATTCTGGGCGGGGCAAAAGTTTCTGACAAGATCCCGGTCATCGAGAATCTGCTCAACCTCGTGGATACGCTGATTATCGGCGGGGGGATGGCGTTCACGTTTTTGAAAGCGCAGGGTTACGAGATTGGAAAGTCGCTGCTGGACGAGCCGGGGATCGAGACCGCCAAGGACGTGATGAAGAAGGCCAAGGAGAAAGGGTTTGCCCTTCTTCTGCCGGACGATTTCGTGGTGGCGAGCGAGTTTTCAGGGGAAGCGCAGTCGAAGGTAGTGCCACTGGGTCAAATTCCGGCGGACTGGATGGGCCTGGATATCGGGCCAAAGACAATTGAGAAGTTTCGTGGAGCCATCGCCAAGGCGAGGATGATCGTATGGAACGGTCCGCCGGGTGTGTTTGAAATGGAGAAGTTCGCCAACGGCACGAAGCAGATCGCGCAGGCGCTCGCGGACAGCCAGGCCACGACGATAATCGGTGGGGGTGACACGGCGGCGGCGGTGTCGCAGTTTGGTCTGGAAGACAAGATGTCGCATGTGTCGACGGGCGGCGGTGCGTCGTTGGAAATGCTTGAAGGGAAAGTTCTTCCGGGTCTATTGGCCCTGACGGATAAAGAATAGGTGTATAATGGATAGAAGTGCCTCACGCTCGGGCGCGCGCTCAAGTCAAAGCGAGCCACCACGGCGGCGATCTGGGATGGGGCGAATCGAAGAAAGGTGGATTAACCCATGGCAGTTACCAAAGACCGAAAAACCGAAATAATCAAGACTTTCGGGCAAAGTGAAAAAGACACCGGTTCGGCCGAGGTTCAGATCGCGCTGCTCACGGAGCGGATCAACGATCTAACCGGGCATTTCCAAAAACATACCAAGGACTTCGCCAGCCGGCGGGGCCTTTTGAAGTTGGTGGGTCGGCGGCGCAACCTGCTGAACTATGTCCGAAACACCGATGTTGAACGCTACCGCACCATAGTCAAGGCGCTGGGACTCAGAAAGTAGCCCCTTGGGGATACGGCGAGAAGCGTTCCACGGACAACCAGAATGGAGTTTTTAAAAATGTATGAACGTTTATCAGTAAGCGTTGGGGCGGACGAGTTGCGTTTTGAAACGGGCCGGATCGCCAAGCAGGCGCACGGGTCGGTGATGGCGTACAGCGGGGACACGATGGTGCTGTCCGCGGTGGTGGTCTCGCCCGGCACGATCGAGGGTACGGATTTCTTTCCGCTGACGGTGGATTACCGGGAGAAGAGTTTCGCGGCGGGCCGTATCCCGGGCAACTTTTTCCGGCGGGAAGGTCGGCCGACGGAGCGGGAAGTGCTGGTGTGCCGTCTGACCGACAGGCCGTTGCGTCCGTTGTTCCCGAAGGGTTTCAGGAACGAGGTGCAGGTTTACCAGACGGTTTTCTCGGCGGATAATGAGCATGACCCGGACGTACTTTCGATCAATGCGGCGTCCGCGGCGCTGCACATTTCGTCGATCCCGTTCAACGGGCCGATAGGTGCGGTTCGTGTGGGGATGTTTGACGGCGAGTTGATGGTGAACCCGCCGATGGCGCGGATGGATGACAGCGATCTGGACATCGTGATCGCGGGAACCAAAGACGCCATCATGATGGTGGAAGGGGCCGCGAACGAGGTGTCCGAAGACGTGATGCTGAAGGCGCTGGAGTTCGGCCACATGTACATCCGTCGGATCTGCGAGTGCATCGAGCAGTTGCGCTCGTGCTGCGGCCAGGAAAAGATGCCGTTTACGCCCAAGGCGGTCGATGGGGAAGTGGTGGCGGACGTCGAAAGCATGGCGGCGGGCAAGATTGTGGAGGCCTACGCGGCCGCGAAAAAGCAGGAGCGGGCCGATGCGCTTGCGAAAGTGAAGACTGACCTGCTCGAGACGCTCGCCCAAAAATACGGTGAGGAACTTTACGAGGAGCGTGTGCCGGCGATTAATGATGCGTTCGGTGCGACGGAAAAGCGGCTGATGCGGGATAAGGTGCTCGAAAACAAGAAGCGGCTCGACAACCGTTCGCCCAACGAGATCCGGCCGATCTTCATCGAGGTAGGCCTGCTGCCGCGGACACATGGGTCCTGCCTGTTTACGCGCGGCGAGACCCAGGCTATCGTGACCACGACGCTGGGCACGAGCCGTGACGAACAGCGGCTCGACGAATTGGCCGGCGAAGGATTCAGGCGGTTCATGCTGCACTACAACTTCCCGAGTTGGTCGGTGGGCGAAGTGCGCCGGATCAGCGGTCCGGGCCGGCGGGAAGTGGGCCACGGCAAGCTGGCGGAGCGTGCCGTGGAACGGATGCTTCCGAGCGAGCGCGACGAGGAGACGTTCCCGTACGTGGTTCGTGTTGTGGCGGACATCACGGAGAGCAACGGGTCGAGCTCGATGGCGTCTGTTTGCGGCGCCACGATGAGCCTGATGGACGCGGGCGTGCCGATCAAATCGGCGGTGGCGGGGATCGCGATGGGGCTGATCAAGGAAGGGGACCAGTACGTAATTTTGTCGGACATTTTGGGCGCCGAAGACCACCTGGGCGACATGGACTTTAAAGTATGTGGTACGGCACAGGGCATTACGGCGTTCCAGATGGACGTGAAGATCAGCGGGATCTCGAGCGACATCATGCACCAGGCGCTCGAGCAGGCGAAGGCGGGGAGGCTGTTCATCCTGGATAAAATGATCGAGTGCCTCGCCGAACCCAGGCCGGAAATCAGCAAGTACGCGCCGCGCATCTACACGATCAAGATCGACGTGGACAAGATCCGCGAAGTGATCGGGCCGGGCGGGAAGGTTGTCCGCGAGATCCAGTCGAGCACGGGCGCGGAGATCGAGATCCAGGACGACGGTACGGTCAATGTCGCGGCGATCGACAAGGAATGTGCGGATGCGGCCATCGCGATGATCGAGCAGATCGTGGCGGAGGTCGAGGTGGGCAAGATCTACCCCGGGACGGTAACTCGTCTGGCGGGTTTTGGTGCGTTTGTGAGCGTTTTGGGCAATAAGGAAGGGCTGGTTCGCAACCCAGAACTGGCGCTCGAACGGATTCACGACGCCGCGGAAGCGGTCAAGATTGGCGACCAGTTCGAGGTCAAAGTGGTCGAGATCGACCGGATGGGCCGGGTCAATCTTTCGAAAATCGAAGCGGACCGGGAGCGTGGCCGAATCAGTGCGGAAGAGGCGGCGAAACATGACAGCCGCCGCGAGCAGGAACGCGAGCGCGAAGGTTCGCGGCCCAGGTTTGGCGGCGATAGAGGGCGCGGCGGCGACAGAGGCGGCGACCGAGGACGCGGCGGCGATAGAGGCGGGCGCGACCGGTCGCGCCGGTAATCAGGATGTAAAGCCAAGGATGGGCGCTCCTGCGGGAGCGCCTGTTTCGTATAAGCCCAACTTCCGAAAGTTGGGTAAGGGCCCAACTTCCGAAAGTTGGGTAAGGACTCGGAATGGCCGAACTGAAGAATTTGTACAGCGACGACGCGGCCGCCATATCGCTTGAAAACGGGATGACGGTCACGTTCGAGCATCTTCCGTACGCGCATTCGGCCACGGCGGGGCTGTGGATCAAAACGGGTTCGGCAAACGAGCCCAAAGCCATCACCGGGATCAGCCACTTTCTCGAACATTTGTTTTTTAAGGGGACACCGACCCGGACGGCGCGGCAGATCCTCGAGCCGATCGAGAGCAGGGGCGGCCAGCTCAACGCGTTTACGTCGCGCGAGTACACGTGCGTTTATACGAAGATGCTTGACCGGCATATAGCCACCGGGATTGAGATTCTGGGCGATGTGATCAAGAACTCGACGTTCGCCGAAATGGAGAAAGAGCGAAACGTCATCCTCGAGGAGATCGCGTCGCTCGATGACGTGCCGGAGGATTTGATCCACGAGATGCTGGCGTTGCGGATCTGGCCGGATCATCCGCTGGGCCGGTCGGTATCGGGTTACGCGGATACGGTGTCGGGGATCACGCTGGAGCAGATCCGCCAGTACTACGGGGAGTGGTATCACCCGGCCAACATGTATTTCTCGATCGCGGGCAACTTCGACAAGGACGTCGTCCTGGCCCAGGTCACGAACGAATTCGGCCAACTGAAGGCCAGACCGCTGCTGCCGCGGCCGGGCCCACCATCGTTCGCCAGCGGGATCGAAGTGGCCGACAAAGACATTGGTCAGAACCATTTTTGTTTTGGTTTCCCCGGGCCGACGGTGTCCGAGCCGCGCCGGTACGTGTACGACGTGTTGTGGTGTGCGCTTGGCGGGGGATCGACGTCACGGCTGTTTCAGAAGATTCGGGAAGACGAAGGGCTGGCGTACTCGATTTATACGTTCCACTCGGCTTATTTCACGACGGGCATGTTCGGGGTGTACGCGGCGGTTGCGCCGGAAAACTTCGCAAGAACGGTTGACCTTTCGTTTCAAGAGATCCGGAAGTTGCGCGACGATGGGATTCCGGCCGATGAACTTGAACTGAACCGGGAGCACCTCAAAGGGAGCATGCTGATGTCGCTGGAGGGGACGTTCAACCGGATGCAGCGCATGGCGAAGTCGATGATGTATTACGGTCGGATGCTTTCGATCGACGAAATACTGGCTTCGCTCGATGCCGTCACCGCGGAAGACATCGTGGCGCTGTGCCGCGACATCTTCCAGCCGGACAAGTGCAACGTGGTGGCTATCGGGCCCGCGGAACACGCGCCAATTATGGAAATTGGCTTGTGAACGCCGGCCCCGGCGAAACTTTGAACATCCGCGTGTACACAGAGCCGGGCTGCGAAGATATCCCACTGCCCTCTTACGAAAGCCTGCACGCCGCCGGTATGGACGTCCGCGCGGCGGTGCCGGAGCCCGTCACGATACCGCCGGGGGGGCGCGCGGTAATCCCCACGGGCCTGCATATTGAACTGCCGCCGGGTACCGAGGCGCAAATCCGGCCGAGGAGCGGGCTCGCGGCCAGAAACGGCATCACGATGCTCAACAGCCCCGGCACCGTCGACGCCGATTACCGCGGGGAGGTGCGTGTTGTCGTGATCAACCACGGCCAGGAGCCGTTCACAATCCGGCGCGGAGACCGGATAGCGCAGATGGTTGTTGCGCCGGTGCTGCGCGTCCAGTGGGAGCCGGCGACTTCGCTCGATGATACGTCTCGCGGCCACGGGGGGTTTGGCCACACCGGCAACCAGTAGTCTGGAGTCTGGAGTCCGGAGTCTGGAGGAAGTGTCTCGAATGGGGGGCTTTCTCGAGAGACTTATGCGCGGCTTGCCGGATGGGCAGGCGGATTGCAGCTTGCGGGGCGCGGAGATCAAGCGGTCAAAAAGGGACACAAGGGACGAAAGGGACGAAAAAGTTGGGTGGCTGAGCGGGTTTTGTGGGTAGGGCCTTAGAAATACGTTACGGCTCGCGGAGGATGGGCTGGCCTTTTTTGAGTGTAGGGCCGAGGGGGCACGCGGCGCAACGGGGTACGCGGCGGCAGTAGTCTTTGCCGACGTAGACGATCAGGGCGTGGTACTCGCGGTAGAGGTGGAGGTCCTGTTCGATGTTCTTCTCGAAGAATCTGCGGAGGTCTTCGTAGGCGATGTTCGGCTTAACAATGCCGTGGCGGCTGAAAATTCTGCGGGTGTATGCGTCGACGACGAAAACGGCCTTGCCGCAAGCGTAGAGGAGGATGTCGTCGGCGGTTTCAGGGCCGATTCCGTGGACGTCGAGCAACTCGGGGCGGAGCGATTCGAGCGGCTGTCGTTGCATCCGCCGCATGCTGCCGCCGTAACGCGAGATCAGATACTCGCAAAAACTGCGGAGGCGGCGCGCCTTGACTCTGAAATAGCCGGAGGGGGTGAGGGCGATTTCGAGGAGGTCGGGCGGGCATTCGACAATGGCGCTGGGGTTGAGAAGTTTCTCGTGCTTGAGGTTGTCGATGGCTTTTTCGACGTTCGACCACGCGGTGTTCTGCGTCAGGACCGCGCCCACCGCGATCTCGAACGGCGTGTCGCCTGGCCACCAGCCCGTCGGGCCGTAACGGGCTTCCATGCGGGTGTAGAAGTCTTTAAGGATTCTTTTCATGCTGCTCAGGGAGTTTCCCCTTTTGTTTTCACGCCAAGCCGCAGAGAGCTTAGGGCGAGAATGCCGGGATGGGACGCATGAGTCGCATGGGACATATAGAACCGATTGATCTTTGGTGTTCGCATGTCTCTGCTTAGTC
>JAPLKX010000225.1 GCA_026387845.1 Candidatus Hydrogenedentota bacterium
CAATCCGCGGCGTGGGCGGGATCTGCCTGGACGAGCGCGCGGGCGACGTTGCGGGCGATAATCTTGGCGTTGGCCGGATCCAGCCAAACATGGGGGTCGGGTGCGCCGGCCGGGGCCTCGTGATCGCGCTCTTCGTGATCGGAAACGGTCTCGGCCTCGTCCATCGGGCGGCGTTTAATCCCCTCGGTCGGGTCGATCACTTTCAGATCCGGGTTGACTGCCGCCACCTTACTGACCACGCGCTGCTCGAATGGCATCCCGACGCCAAAAAAGATCTTCGCCGAAGACACCTCGGCCAGTTGTTTTGGAGCGGGCTCGTAAATGTGGGGACTCTGACCGGGGCCGACCAAAACCGTGACGCACGCGCCCGGCCCCTCGAGGCGCTCGACGAAAAAAGCCAGCGGCTCGATGCTGACGGCTACGCAGGGTGATTCACCCGCCGCGCCCAGTGCGGCCACCAACAATGCGATGCCCCAAAAGACCATTCCGCCCCTCCCGCTTGTCAAACTGGTCGTCGCCTCAGGTGGCGCGATGAAGCGGCGAGGACGCCGCTTCTACGGTTGGAAATATGGGCACGTTGCCCTTATTTTCCTGCGCTGCCCGAATGTGTACGGGGCCGTGTCGGAAATGAGGGCAACATCCCCGAATGCCACCAAGATAAGCATCTGGCTTCCGTCGCTAAAGCCGCAGCTAAAGCCATCAAAAGTCCCGCTGAAGCGGGCTGTCAGAAAGGGGATGAAACCAAGACCACCCCGCCTGAAGGCGGGTGCAAAGAGGAGCCGGCTGAAGCCGGCTAAGACACTTCGGCAAGCCGACCTCAACTTTAGCTTACTGCCATTTGGCAACGTCCCCATATTTCCTTAGAGGATTTCCGCGATTTGTACCGCGTTAAGCGCGGCGCCCTTGAGCAGGTTATCTGACACGATCCACATGTCCAGCCCGCGCGATTGGGAGATGTCTTCGCGAATCCTGCCCACGAACGTCTCGCCCTTGCCTTCGGCGTCGCGCGCCAGCGGATACCGCTGCCCAGCCGGGTCGTCCACCACGACCACGCCCGGCGCCCTGGCCAGGATCTCTCGGGCTTTGGCGGCGGTTAACTTTCGCTGGGTTTCGATGTTGACGCACTCGCTGTGGCCCGTATGCACGGGTACGCGCACGGTGGTCGCGGTGACTCTGATCGAGTCGTCGCCCATGATCTTTTTGGTCTCGTTGACCATTTTCATTTCTTCGGAGGTGTAGCCGTTGTCGGTAAATGCGTCGCTCTGGGGGATCTGCGGGATGCAGTTGAACGCGATGGGGTGCGGGAACACCTTGCAGACCGGCTCGCGCCCCTCGAGGACCGCCTGGATTTGTTCTTTCATTTCCTCGAGCGCCTTGATGCCCGCGCCGGAAACCGCCTGATACGTTGAGACGACGACGCGCTCGATCTTGGCGGCGTCGTGCAACGGTTTGAGGACCACCACCATCTGGATGGTCGAGCAGTTCGGGTTGGCGATGATGCCCTTATGCCACTTCACGTCGTCCGGATTGACTTCGGGCACCACGAGCGGCACGTCCGGGTCCATCCGCCACGTGCTGGAATTGTCAACCACCACGCACCCATCCTTGGCCGCATATGGAGCGAACCGTTTGCTCACCCCGCCGCCCGCGCTGAACAGCGCCACCTCAACTCCTTTAAACGAGTCCTCTCCCAGCACTTCCACCGGGATGTCTTCGCCGCGGAACCGGATCGTCTTTCCGCGGGACCGCTCCGAGGCGAGCGGCTTGAGGGATTTGACGGGGAAATTGCGCTGTTCGAGGACCTGCAACATTTTGCTGCCGACCAGGCCTGTGGCTCCCGCCACAGCGACTACTTTGGGTGTCATGGCTCTACGAACTCCTTATGCGAATATGGTGTTATTATGGCGGGCCGGGTTCTATGCCAGAGCGGCATCAATGGCCTTGAGAAGCTCGGCTTTGGGCGTAACCCCCACAAACCGCTTAGTTTCAGTCCCGTCTTTGAAAACAAGCAAAGTAGGAATACTGCTGACTCGATATTTTTCCGCCAGACTCGGTTCGCTATCCACGTTAACCTTGGCAATACCGGCTTTGCCCGCAAACTGACCGGCCAGCTCGTTGAGCACGGGCGTCATCATCCGGCACGGCCCGCACCACTCGGCCCAGAAATCGACCAGTGTTACGCCGCTGCCTACGGCCGCCTCGAAGGTTGCGCTCGTCAGTTCAGTTGCATCGCTCATGGTAATTCTCCTATCCGGTTCCGAGATTCTTCTATTATAAGGTACACACATGACGCCGCGCAAAGGCGCGGGCCGCAAAAGCGCGAGGCGCAAAGGGGCCGCCGAGGTTTGAGGCACCTGCCTGGCCGGTCCTTGGCTCCAACAACGTTCTGCTTGAATTGACAATAAACAGCGGCGGAACTTATAATTTTCATAGCGCTCGCGCGCGGCTTGGAGAGGTGTCAGAGTGGTTGATTGAGCACGCTTGGAAAGCGTGTGTACGTGAAAGCGTACCGCGGGTTCAAATCCCGCCCTCTCCGCCATTTATTTTATTTTCACACTGCGTTATGCGCATGATCTTCTAAGGCGGCTAAGAAGCCGCTGGTAAGAATCTTTGTTCGCGCGCCTGTGCCGCCATCTTCGCGGCGTCAGATAGCGCGAGCAAAGATTCTAACACGCCGGAACGTCTTGTTTATGTCTTTGAACGCGCGCTGGAATCGAGGCAAGCCTAATGCCTGCATGGGGTTAGGCATTCCGCGCGTGCGTACGCGAGCATGAAGAACGGCCTGCCCCGGATCCTGATCGTCCGCCTCAGCGCTATCGGGGACGTGGCCCGCGTCCTTCCGGCTCTGCACACGCTCCGCGATACGTTTCCGAACGCCCAACTCGATTGGGCCGTCGAGAAAAAGGCGGCTGACCTGATTCAAGACCACCCGTGCCTGGACCAGGTCCTGGTGTTTGATCGGCCGGCGCAAAAATGGAGTGCGGTCAAAGACTTCATAGGGTTTTGCAAGCATATCCGGGCGAACCGCTACGACATCCTCATTGATTTCCACGGAATATTCAAGACCGGGATGATTTGCGCCTTTTCGGGAGCGGCGAACCGCTACGGGTTTGACCGGCCCCGCGCGCAGGAACTGAGCTATCTGTTCATGAACCACAAGGTGCGCCTGCCTTCGCAGAATCTCAACCGGGTCGAGGAAAACCTGCTTCTGTGCGATGCGTTGTGCCCGCACCGCACCTCGCTGGAGGCGATGGTCTACGTCCCCTACGAGACCCAGGACGAAATCAACGACTTCTATGACGGCATGTTCGACGGGGGGAAAAAAGTGGTGGCGATGCACGTCCCCGTAGACCGGCCGGAGAAACAGTGGCCGGTCGAGTATTTCGCGCAACTGGCGGATTTGCTGCTGGCGGACGGGCGTTTTGAAGTGATGCTGACTTGGGGGGCGGGTCAGTTTGACCTGGTCGAGGAAGTGTTGACCAAGTCGCGGCGCCACCCGTCGGTCGCGCCCGAGACGCCCAGCCTCAAGCATTACGCCTGGCTTGTCCACCGCGCAGACCTGTATTTCGGCGGGGATACCGGGCCGATGCACATCGCCGCTACCATGGGCACGCCGGTCGTGGCGGTTTTCGGTGGGACCGATCCCCGCAAACATGCCCCGTACCGCCGCCCCTGCGAGGTCCTTCATGTGGACGACGCGCAGTTGACGGCGGCGGAGCGGTTGAGGCGGGTGACGCCGGAGATGGCGTACGACGCGTGTGTCCGGCTGATTAGCTGACGCGGCGGACCCTTCATTTTCTTGCTTCTTTCGAAGAAACTGCTTGGGACCATTGGGGCCATTGGGACGACCGGGACCTGCTGGGACGCCCCGGCCGTGCCGAAGGCGCGCCGGCTCTGCCGCCCTAAGTCAATCCCCAAATTCTCTTTTTCGCCGATATAATTAAACAGTGTCTCTTTCATTGTGTCATGGCAACCAGGAGTGACCCATGAGAATCGCCGTAATCGGCACCGGGTACGTTGGCCTGACCACGGGCACCTGCCTGGCGGAGATGGGCCACCAGGTAACCTGCATCGATAACGATCCTGAGAAGCTGGCGAAGCTGAGGCGGAACGTGTCGCCGATTTTTGAGCCGGGGCTGCAGGAGTTGATAACGCGCAATGCGGGGGCGGGGCGGCTGTCGTTCGACGACCGGATAGGCCCAGCGGTGAAGGATTCGGAGGTGATCTTCATCTGCGTCAACACGCCTCGGAAATCCGACGGCCACGCCGACCTGCGGTATGTGGAGGGGGTGGCGCGGCAGATCGCCGAGCATCTGTGCGGCGAGTATAAAGTGATCGTCGACAAGTGCACCGTGCCGGTCAGGACGGCCGAGAAAGTGCGGCAAACCATCCTGCGGTACGGCGCCGACGAGACCCGGTTCGACGTCGTGTCCAACCCTGAATTTCTGAAGGAAGGGACGGCCGTCCAGGATACGATGGCGCCGGACCGAATCGTGATTGGGGCGGATACGGCGCCGGCCCGCCTTAAAATGATGGAGGTGTACCGCCCGCTGGTGGAGAAGACGGGCGCGCCGGTGAAGATGGTGTCGGTGCGGAGCGCGGAGTTGATCAAACACGGGGCCAACACGTTTTTGGCGGCGAAGATCTCGTTTGCCAACCTGATTGCGCATGCTTGCGAGGAAGCCGGTGCGGACGCGCTCGAGGTGCTCGAGGCGATCGGGTTGGACGAGCGGATCGGCGGGCATTTCCTGTGCCCGGGAATTGGTTTCGGCGGCAGTTGCTTCCCCAAAGATATCGCCGCCTTTGGAAAGACGCTCGAGACGCTGGGCATCGACGGGATGTTCGTGGAAGCCATTGAGAAGATAAACAAGCAAGCGATCGAGCGTTTTTTGCGCAAGATCGAGAAGGAACTGTGGATCCTTGACGGCAAAGCGATCGGCGTTCTGGGCTTGGCGTTCAAGCCCTGCACGGATGACATCCGCAACGCGCCCGCCCTCAAAGTTATTGACCGACTCAAAGCCGAGGGGGCCGTCATCAGCGCCTACGATCCCGAGGCGATGGAGAACACGCGGAAAGCCGTGCCCGAGATCGTCTACTGCGCCGATGCGTACCAAGTGGCGGCGGGCGCCGAGGCGCTGGTCGTATGCACGGACTGGGAAGAGTTCAAGCACCTCGACCTGGCGCGGGTGAAAAACCTTATGCGGACGCCCATCGTGTTTGATGGACGAAACGTGTTTAACCCCGAGGAAATGAGGGGCTTGGGTTTCAAGTATTTCGGCGTTGGGCGGTAAAACCGCGATGAGGGAAAGCCGCGTCGGTCGCCTGCCGGCACTCGAGCTAGATCCTGAAGGCGCTCCGAAGCCTTAACCCTTCCTGGGCCAGCCCCTCGTACTTGATCTGGCCGGTAAGCACGGCGGTCTCGAGTTTTTTCTTGCCCATCAGGATGGCGGCCCATGTTCCGGCCGACATTCTGAGCGTGAGGACGGCGTTTTCAGGCAGCTCGCCGCGCGTGATGGCCAGTTTGCCTTCGGCGATACGCAGCGCGAATTTCTCTTCGCCGGAGTTGCCTTCCGCCAGGAGGTGCAGGCCGATGGTGCAGTTCCAGTACCGGGCCTGTTCGGCGTCGAACCGTTCGCCAAGTTGTTCGGTCAGGGACGCGGCGAGGCTCGCATACCGGGCGACGTCGCCCCACGGCTGCAACAAGGACCGGCGGCGGTGGCCGACAATGACCTCTTTGCGCTCCCTCCGGCGGCGCGCCCATGAAAATAGCCTCGGAAACTGGGCGTCGAGTTCGTCGAGGTACACCTCGCGGCGCAACGCCGCCGAACGCCCGATCGCCAGCGAAAACCGGAGGATCTCCCGGCCTTGCTCGCCGGTCAGCAGGGGTTTTTCGTGGCCCATGATGGCCCCGATGAAGTTGCGCGTCGAACCGATGAAACCTTCCGACCAATCCGACGGGACATTGTCGATGTGCCGCCAAGTCTTGCCGTTGTAGACGCTGACGGCGGGGCCTTCGTTGATATGGCCGGTGCCGCGGTTTATCAGGAGTATCCCGTGAGTGCCGTTGATCTCGTACCACTCGTCGTTCGAGTAGTATTCGGTGGGGATTTTCATTTGTGAGGCGTAGACGAAATCGCAAATGCCGTAGCGCTTGCCGCTCCTGTATTTCCACATGATGGCCGCGGGGCAGTCGATCAGCCCATCCACCGAATCGATCCACGCCGACACCCGCTCGACCTCGCCAAGAAGGTACCAGGCCGTGGCCCATTCGTGGTGGCCGTGGTCGAACGTCTCCATCCC
>JAPLKX010000558.1 GCA_026387845.1 Candidatus Hydrogenedentota bacterium
GGACCCCCAGCGTCTCACGAAAATACTGCGCTTCCGCCTGCGCAAGGCGAACGGCGAGATCAGGAGTCAGTTCATCTGTCGTCGTGCGGATGTCGTAGGCCCGGAACATCGAGAGATTGAGATGATTCATGGGACTGATCATAAAGCTTCCTCGAATGAAAACTCTAGTGTCGCGTTTCAAGCCTATTGTGGTGGGGGCGTCTCGCTTACACTGTCCACAACGTCCACTCTGTCCACAGCGCGGCCGAGCCGCAACCCAACGGGTCCACGGATCTGTCATTGCGCGGAGCGCTGGTTTGTGGCCCCTATTCTGCAGCCAAAACCCCGAACCCAGCGCGACGACCGCCCGGTTTTGCGGTCGGCGCAATCCCCCCGGTACTGTTGCAGACACGAACTCAACCAAAGCCCGATCAAGACGCCACTGGTCCGTTCCAGAAGAAACGACCGTCCATGGTCATATAACGGCCCGTTCGGATGTTTCAGATTTGAACCGGTCGCCTCATTTCTCGACCGCCGCAGATAAGGAATTCATAACATCAGGAAACGCTGATGCATAAGCAAAGCCCGTTCGCATTGTTGTTGGCTGGTGCAACGCTTCTTCCTTTTGCAGTGATTGCCGGCGCGTGTAGATTCTTTGGCCATCCTGGCGTTGGCATAGCTGTGGGCGTGGCAGGGTTAGTCATAGCGATTCTAACCCTTGGCGCCACTAAGGTTGCAGACCAGTGGGAGCGGGTCGTCGTGTTGCGGCTCGGGAAATTCCGGTTCCTCCGAGGCCCGGGCTTATTCTTCATCATCCCCATCATTGACTCGGTACCCTTCTGGATTGATACGCGCGTCATCACCACGTCCTTCAAAGAGGAGAAGACATTGACTAAGGATACGGTCCCAGTAGACGTGGATGCCGTCCTGTTTTGGAAGGTCACCGACGCGCAGAAAGCCGCTCTGGAAGTCGCCCAGTATCAGGCGGCCATCGGCTGGACCGCGCAGACCGCGTTGCGCGATGTCATCGGCAAGACGATGTTGTCGGAAATGCTGACCGGCAGGGAAAACATCGATACGGACCTTCAAAAGATCATCGACAAACATACCGAATCGTGGGGTATCCAGGTGCTATCGGTCGAGATCCGCGATGTGCTGATTCCGGCAGGGCTGGAGAATGCGATGTCGATGCAGGCCCAGGCCGAACGCGAGCGGCAAGCCCGGGTCATCCTTGGCGATTCCGAACGGCAGGTCGCCGAGAAGTTCGAAGAAGCGGCCCGAACCTATGTCAACAATCCCACTGCGCTGCATCTGCGGGCCATGAATATGCTCTACGAGGGGCTCAAACAAAACGCCACGCTCGTCATCGTACCCAGCAGCGTTCTTGACACGATGCAATTGGGCGCCGCCGGCATGGCCGCTTTGTCCATGGAGTTGAGTCGGAAAGGCGAACAAAAACCGCGCTCGAGGGAAGAGAGCCAAGACGAGACACGGCTACCCGAAAACCCCGCAACGTGAGGAGGCGCAGTAGCCGAGCCGGACCGGATGCTTGCCGTTACCGGACCGCGGCCTTGGGCGTGAACTTGATCACGCGGTCGAAGACCAGCTCGGTATAGGCTGGGCCCACTTTGGTTTCCGGCTCAACATAGGCCCGAAACGCCACTTGGAACTCTTGATTGGGAATCCGGTCGCAGGGGGAAGGGGGCACCGCGGTACAGGTGACGGAACCGGCCGTGTCGCACGTGCGGGCGAACTTCCGGGCATACAACAGTTCTTGTCCGCAGTCGTTCAGGGGCACGGCGCCCGGCAGAAACGCCTGGGCCGAGCCCTGCATGTCCTCTTCGCTGTTGATGCTGGTAAGGCCGGCGTAGGCCCGCCAGATATCGCCGTCCTCCATGTTGGGTTCGAACGGAAAACCAACGTCGTCCGCCGGGTCCATAGCGTAGATCACCGCGTTGTTGTAAAGGGCTTTTCCTGCGGCGGCATGATTCACGCCGTACACGACGACAAACTCGCCCTCGGCGAGCTCGAACCTGCCATGCGTGCGCAGATAGATGGTGTCGCGGCACGGCGCAAGCACGTTGATACCGCGCTGAATGGCCTCCGCGCCTTCGGCGAGGAACTGTTCCGTGTCGAGTTCTTCGGCCTCGTAGTCCGGGTAGAAGTCGAGAATGGCGGTCCGCAATGCCTCCACGTCTGGCCACAGGTCAAACTCCGGCTGGCCGGTGCCGCGAACGCGCAACGGTGGGGCGCCCAAGGCATCTACGGGCTGGTCGGGCGGGGAAGTGTTGGGCGTCACGCGCCATATGACGCCTGCCGGGCTGATAGTCTCCACGGCGGGTTCATCGCCCCAGCCTAAATACGCGTTGCCTGCGGCTTGGTCGCGGATAAACGCGCACCGCATGATCACCGACAGCCGGTCGTCCTGAAGATCCATGCCCAGCCGGACCGTGTTGGACGGGATCACCATCGTATTGATGATGCAGGGCGAGAACCCCGCCGCAACGAGCGCCTCACGCACCTTGGTCTCGGCGGCCCTGTCGGCCGTTACAATGACCACCGTGTCCGCATCAAAGGGGTTCCCGTCCGCCGAGCCGGAGGTGTTGATGGTCAAATGATTAAGCGAATCGCCCAGGTTCGCCATGAGCATCTTCGCTTCCTGCAGTTCGGCGTAATAGCGGATATTCAAGAACGCGGTAAGACTGAAATACACGGCTTCCGGCGGTGTCTTGCCCAGAAAGACAATCGCCTCGTCCGGGCGCAGTTGGAACCCCCATGAGTAAAACCCGGTGGTTTCTGGGTCCATCTTGAAGATCGCATAGGGCGTGTCGGTATTCTGGCCCAATGCGCACGGCAGTAAATCCTCGCAGTACATCAGGACCGGATTCACGCAGGCCAGTTGGCCCCGGTCATCCACGACGAAGCCCGCCTGCTCGATGTTCGCCTTGAACTCCGCCCTGTCGCCCACGAGGTCCGTACAGCCGCACCGATTCTGTGGACACGACACCAGAAGCGCCGAACAGCTAAAAACAACCAGACCAACTACAAGTTCTTGCATGCGCATATAACATCTCTCTTCCTTGAAACGTGGTTTAAGTGAACCCCAATCTGACGGTAATCCCCTTCGCAACCACCAAATATCGCGACATAGACATACAATAACACGGCCCGCGATTATCGTCAATCAATGTTTTCTACGCGGTTTTTTTTCTCCGGTCTGGTTATCATGTTTCTCTGTTGATGAAGGCGTAACTCGGACGCTCACGCGGCCCTCCCGGCCCGGCGACCCGGGGTGAGGGGACGTCTACCGAATCTCGACGACCTCATGGATATCGTTGACCACGACCCGCACCGTCTGCCCCTCGACTGAAAGGCTCGTCTGAGGATTGTGCGCCGTCGCTTTGGCGAAGGGCCGGCGCACGGTGATGCTTGCGCGATACATGGGCGGGTCTTCGATCAAGGCCGGCAGGACGTAGGGGCGGTTCTTCGGCGGGGTGCATTGGGGCGGGGACTGGTATCCCAGCAGATGGACGAGCAGCGCGCCGGTGGTTTCGTCTTGCATGACGACGGCCTCGACGTTTTGCGGCGCCGTCACCTCGACGACCGGCTCCGGGTTGAGGTACCGCACGACGTTGCGCAGCAGTGCGCGCGCTTCGGGGATCGGGTGCTCGCCGGAGGTCGCGAAATCCGGCGCGCCCGCGATGCACACCACCTTGCCTTTCCCAACCGCGTTTACCAGCAACGCCGGCCCGACGGGCTTGTCCGCCGAGTTGGGCTGATTCACGGGTTCCTGGCCGCGCTGCTGGCGAACCGTCCTCGCCGGCCGCATCAGTTCGCCGACGGCCGTCGCCGTTGTCGGGGAATACGCGGCGGCCGGGCCTTCCACCAAAAACGGCCAATCGGATGCGTAACCTTCCCGGAACCTCTCCGGATCGCGCCCGCCAAACCGCGCAAAGTTGTCGGTCGTTTTGAGGCGCTCGATCATTTTCGCGCCGATCAATTCTTCCAACACTGATCGATCGAGCGGCTCGCCCATCCAGCCCAGCAGGCCCGTCTGGCCCGTCACGATCAGATTGCCGCCCTGCTCGACGTACGCGCGCAGCAACTCGACCTCGCGCTCGGACAAAATCGGCACGTTCGGCAGCAGCACAACCGGAAACGCCCGCAATTTCTCCGCGCTTACATTCTCATCGAGGATAACGGCGAACGGGATGTGTTCGTACATCATCACCTTGTGCGCGCCGTTGAACGCCTGCTGATAATTGGCCGGCGTCTCGCGTCCATACCAGTCCCGGCTTCGCGCGGAATAGTAGAGGCCGACCTCCGGCAGTTGCTTGTGCCCGAAAAAAGGCGCTTTTTCCCGCGCCTCCGCGAACGCCTTCCCGATCCGCTCGTACGCCACCGGGTCGAGCCAGCCGTCGTAGCCCGTCTTGTCCACCACGGTCACCTGCGCGCCGTGCGCCAGCAGCGTCAGCAACTCCCAGCGGATATCGTTGAGGGGCCGGCACGTGTTGTCGTGGTAGATGCGCGCATGACGTGACATGGCGACCTGGTACCGCTTGCCCGGCGTCGCCGCGGCCAAAAACTCCGCCGTCAGGCTCACGCCCAGCGCGCCAAACCCCCACACGCCCGTCTCGGCCGTCACAAAATCCGCATTCACCGCGTGCTGAACCGGCCGCTGGCCCACCTCGAACGAAAACGGCGGATACCCGTGGTAGTTGAAATCGACCGTGACGTCCGGCGCCTTCTCCCGGAGATACCCGCGCAACTCCCGCTCAAACCGCTGGCTGGTGTTGTACCTGAACTCGAGCATGCGGTCCCACGCCGCATCCCACGTCGCGCCCGCCGGCATCGGCTCGCCGTACTCGGCCTCGAACAGCCGCCGGCAGTTGGGGCACCAGCACCCGTACGGCGGCCCGAACCCCTGGTCGATCATGTCGATGTGAAACCCGGCGATCCCGTACTCGAGCATCTCCGCCGCCACCGCCTTCGCATGATCCATATACCAGCTGTTGAAACAGATCCGGTCAATCGGCTTCCCGTCCTTGTCGGTCATCTTGAATTCGGGGTGATCCCGCAGCGGATACCCGTTTCCCTGCACCACGCAATACGCGATCACGGGCAGGTTAAGCCCCTTCGCCGCATCCGCCGCCTCCCGCAACACGTCCCGCTCGCCCAACCCCGGGCATTTTGGCGCCACCTTCGAGTTGTAATATGCAAACTCGCTGTCTTTTGCCCAGATCACCACATATTCGCAGTTGGCTGCCTCCGCCTTCTCGACAATCTCCCGCCCATTGAACCGGCAGGCATACGTGGTGTCGCCGGGATCGCACCCATACTGCGCCCCCGTCGGCCCCACCTCGATTCCCACATTCAGCCGCTCATACCACGGCGCCGTGCCACCCGCCGCCCACGACGAAACACAAACAGACGTGGCAACCATTACGAGCAAAACCGATTTCATCGCGTGTCTCCCAATCCTTCTCACGGCAATTCAATCCCGATTACTTCCGGGCAGTTATGCGCATGCTGGTAATTCGGCCCTTGAGCCGTTCATCATTTTCCGCCATGGGGAACGTGGCCTCTCCTTCCACCCTGACCTCCTGAAACCCGGCCTGCTCGATGGCCCGCAAATAGTCGTTTCTCGACTGAGCAACCTTTAGCCACTCGCCCCAGACCTCATCGTTCAGGGCATCTTCGGAGAACTCGCCGGCGGTGACCAGATCCGATACGCACATCCTGCCGCCGGGTTTCAGCACGCGGCACACTTCCTTGAAGGCGAGGACCTTGTCAGCGCAGTGGTTCATCACGCAATTGCTGACAGCCACATCGATGGAGCTGTCGTCAAGCGGCAGCCGCTCGATCAATCCCTGCTTGAACTCGACGTTCTCTACCCCCGCCTTCTTGGCATTCTCATCGGCTCGCTTGACCATCTCGGTTGACGCATCCACGCCGATGACCCGGCCCGTCGGCCCAACCAGATGCGCCGCCACAAACGCATCAAGACCGCCGCCGCTGCCCAAGTCCAGAACAATCTCGCCTGGACGGAGTTCGGCGAGCGCCACGGGATTGCCACAGCCATGGCTCGTCACCGCGTCAGCGGGCACGGCGTTCAGGTCCGCCTCCGAATAACCTAACGACTTCGCATACGCCAGCGGATCAGGCTGGCCGGCACGGCTTCCCTCGCCTTCCGCAATCTCGGCGTAGCGTGTCCGAGTCCGCCTGCCGCCTTTCCCACCTGATTTCACCGTTGACCTCCGAATGATACGCGGCACCAGTATTCTCAAATCCGGGCGCGCTGTGTTTCAGGCCGGTGAGGTGGTGACAGATTGTGACCACCTCGCTTTTTCCCGCCTCGCTGAGTTGGAACACGAAATCTTCCAGACAACGGTCACGACTTTGAAACCGGTGACATCACACCTATCGGCTCAGTTCGACTCGGTTTTGATGGCGCATTGAGGCAGTGCTTTCTTGAGTCTCGTCAAACCGGTATTTGAAATTTTGGACTCTATAAGATCCAATTGCTTAAGGGAACGAAGAGATTCGAGATGGACAAGGCCCGCGTCCGTTATCGCATGACCTCCCAAGGCGAGCGTCTTCAGCCGGGTCAGGTTCTTGAGATGGGCCAGCCCGGCATCTGCGACGCCATTCCCCACAATGGTAAGCTCCTCCAACGAGACAATTTTTCCGATGTCGGCCATCACCGCATCGCCCAGGGCATACTCTTGCCCGTAAGCATCTCCCAACTTCAAAGAACGAAGCGAAGGCAAGGAAGCGAGCGGCTCGAGCATATTTGGTTTTACTTCTATGCCCCCCATGCCCAGTTCCTGAACTGATTTCATGGTTGCGAAGTGCTTGAACGTTGTGTCGTCGGCGAAGGAACAATGGATCATCAAGGATTTGAGTGTGGACAGGCCGGCCAGAGGTTCAGCGCGATCCGCGGTCAAATCGAATCCAGCGAGGTCTAGTGATTCCAAGTTTCTCAGATTGGCGAGTTGAGCGATTCCGGAAGCCGTAATATTGGGGCTTTTCTCCCAGATATAGCCCAATTGCAAGCGTTTGAGTTGAACGAGTTTTCCAATCTGAACCAACCGTTCGTCATTAATTAGGCCTTGTCCCCCAATGTGCAACTCTTCCAGGTTGGGAAGTGAAGCGAGTTGGCCAAGGGTGGCAGCTTGAAAACTACTGTTAGAGAGATTCAACTCTTTGAGTGACTCGAGCGCTGCCCAGTTCACCGTATCTGCGCTTACACCCTTGGACTGTGAGAAATCCAGCGTTGGAAGGCGTTTCAGCTTTGTCCAGTCGATACCATCCAGGGGGCCCGTGATATCCAGAATGACGTTCGCATCTCGCGGAACACTAATGCTGCCCTGGGCATCCAGCCTTTGTACGTTTTGCTTGTCTTTGTCGGAGAGAAATACGTATCCGATGGAGTGGTCTGCCGGGAATTCGAGCATGTATTCGCCTTGGTTCTGCCCGGCACCTGGTGGTTGTGCCGGCTGCGGCGATGAAGGCGGAGCTGGAGATTTCTGAGGGGGAACACTCGCAGGGGCCGGCTCTCTTGTGGGTGCCGATGACGGTTTGGATTCACGCGAAGTGACGTAATAGATCCCGCCCGCCACAATGACTAATGCCGCCACAGCAGCGGCGGCAAACGTCTTGGTTCGTCTTGTTCCCACAAGGCCGGCGCTGCCCCGCTGGCTAGTCGAGGCCGGCTGCCGTAACGCGATCTTGCCCTTGAGCACTTCTCCGCGGGGATCGCCCAGGCGTGTCAACGTGTCACAGAGGTTTGCCGCTTCGATCAACCTGCTCAACTCGGCTAATGACAGGGCTCGCGCGTAAACAACCTCCGCATTGTTTGGAAAAGCGGCGGACAATCCGTCCAGAACGGCCAATGCGTCTGCGAATTTGCCGTCACGATACAACTGGCCCGCCTGTTGAAACTTCTGCTGTGCTTCGCCCGTATTCATCGCAGTTCCCCTCCCCGTTAATGAGCCGCGCGGCTATTCTACCACGTGCTCTCCCCCGGAAGGCGAGTCAACTCCGGCTTGGGCTTTTGGACACTGCGCCGGCGTTTCGGGTGTCTGTTCAGCCTCGACTATCCAGCCGCCGCCCATCGCCTGGTAGACGCCGACCAGCGCTTGGAACAGTGCGGCGCGGGTCTGCGCGGCCGACAGCTCGGCGCCGAACAGGGTGCGTTCGGCGTCGAGCACCTCGATGTAGCTGGTGTACCCGTTGTCAAACCGTCGCCGGGCAAAATAGGCGTATTTCCGCAGCGCCTCGACCTCGCGCTCGATGGCGGCGAGTTGTTCGCGGGTGGTTCTTTGGTTGATCAGGGCGTCTTCGACTTCGCGGAACGCGGTCTGGATCGTCTGGCGGTAGGTGATGAGGGTTTCGTCGCGCACGGCGCGGGCCGACCTCACTTGCCCCGCGATGCGCCCGCCGGTGAAGATCGGGGTCGTGACGGGCACGGCGTAATCCCAGTGTTTGTTGTCCCCCGAAAAAAGGTGTGACAACGAATCGCTCGCCCAGCCATAGGCGCCCGTCAGCGAGATCGACGGGAAATACTGGGCCTGCGCCGCACCCACCAGCGCGTTTGCGGAGATCAGTTGGTGCTCGGCCTGCACAATGTCCGGCCGGTTTTCGAGCAGGGACGACGGCAAACCTTCTGGAACCGCCGGAAAAACGAGCTTCTCGAGCGGGGTTCCGCGCTCGATTGGGCCGGGATTGCGCCCTAACAGGACGCTGAGCGCGTTTTCCTGCTGCGCAACCGCCCGCACCAGCACCGGCACGGTGGCGAGTGCCTGTTCATACAGCGCTTTGGTTTGGCTCAACTCGAGTTCGGAGATCACGCCCGCATCGTAACGCAGCTTGAACAGGTTGTAGGACTGCTCGCGGCTGGTTGCGGTGGCAGACGCGATTTCGAGTTGGCGGTCCAGTCCGCGAAGGTTCACATATGCGGTCGCTATCGAGGTCGCCACCGAAAGTATGACGCCGCGTTTGGCGTCTTCCGTTGCGAGCAGGTCGGCCCGGGCGGATTCCGTGGCCCGCCGTATCCGGCCCCACAGGTCGATTTGCCAACTGCCGTCCAACCCCGCCTGAAACGTGTTGGCCGGGTTCTTGATACTGGGTCCGGCGGACGCCTGCGCCGATGCCGCGCCCAAGCCCGACGATGTAAATGTCGAGGCAGGAACCCCGGTGATGAACGCCTTGATAAGCTGGAGCAGCCCCGCGGCGCTTCTTGCTTCGGTTGCGGGACTGGCCTTGGGGATAACCGGGTGCGGGGATCGTGCCCGCGCCCCGCTCGCGTTTGCGTTGATCTGCGGAAACAACTCGGACCGGGTAGTCTGCAACCGCCCAGCAAATTCCTGGATTCGCGCCGCGGCAATCAGGATGTCCTTGTTTGCTTCGAGCCCTTCGTTGATCAGGGCGTCGAGTGCGGGATCCTGGAACTGGCTCCACCACTCGGAGTTGGCGGTGTCTTTTGCGGCCTCGTCCTCGAACCGCCAGGTCTCGGGGACGTCGATCTCGGGCCGGGTGTAGTTGCGCCCGACGAGGCATCCAGAGCAGGCCATGGCCAGGAGTATCGCCAGTGGTTTTGTCAGCCTATGCACGGTTTTTGCCCTCGCGCCGCGCCCCCGCCATTCGCGAAATCCAGTAGTAATTCGTGGGGATGATGAAAATGGCAATAAACGTCGCCGCCAACATGCCCCCAATGACGCCCGTGCCCATGATGCTCCGCGCGATCGCGCCCGACCCCGAGGCCAGCGCCAGCGGTATGCTTCCCACGATGAAGGCAAACGACGTCATCAGAATCGGCCTCAACCGAAGGCGCGCCCCGCCCAGCGCGGCGTCCTCGAGGCTGCTGCCGCGATCATATTCGTACCGCGCGAACTCGACGATGAGGATGGCGTTCTTTGCGGCGAGTCCAATCAGGACGATCAACGCGATCTGCGCGTAGATATTCAGCGCCAGATTCCTTATCAGGAGCGCCGCAAACGAACCAAACACCGCGATCGGCACCGTCAGCAGCACGCTGAACGGCAACGACCAACTCTCATACAGCGCCGCCAGAATCAGAAATACAAACACCAGCGACAAACCGAAGACGGCCGACGGCGGCACACCCTGTTGCGCCAGCCGTTCCTGAAAACTGATCCCCGTGTAATCGAATCCCATCCCGGCCGGCATCGTTTGCGCGAAAACTTGTTCGAGCGCCGCCATCGCCTGCGCCGAACTGTAGCCCTCGGCGGCCGTCGCATTGATTTGCGCCGACCGGAATTGGTTGTAGCGAAGGGTGAACTCCACGCCTGTCTTTTGCTGCACCCGCGTCAGCGTGGCCAGCGGCACCCTGCCGCCGCTCGAATTGCGGACATAAAACTGCCCAAGCTGGCCCGCGGTCGTCCGAAACGGGCCTTCCGCCTCGACGTATACGCGCCACTGCCGCCCGAACTGGTTGAAATAGTTCACAAACAGCCCGCCCATGAACGCCTGAAGCGTCCCGTATACCTCCCCGAGATCCAGGCCCTCGCTCAGCGCCTTGTCGCGGTCCACCTCGACAAAATATTGGGGCACCGTTGCAAGCAGCGTAGTGCTCACGCGGGCCAGTTCGGGCCGTTGCTGAGCGGCCGCCAGAAATGTGCGGGTGTTATCCGCCAGAAACTGGATATCCTTCCCCGCGCGATCCTCGAGAATAAACGTGACTCCGCCTGCCGTCCCGACGCCCTGGATGGCGGGGGGCGAAAACGCCAGGCCCATACCCTCCGGCACCTGCCCGAGTGAACGCATCAACCTCGCTTGGATGGCCGGGGCCTTCAAGTCCGGCGCACCGCGTTCGTCCCACGGTTTCAGGCGTATGAAGAAGAACGCGCTGTAGGTATTGCGCACCAGGCTGAGCAGGTTGAAACCGACCACGGTCGTGCAATACATCACGCCGGGCGTATCAAGGATGATTTTCTCGACCGACCGCGCGGCCTCGGCGGTCCGCTGCAACGAGGCGGCCGCAGGCAGTTGGATCACCGAGAAGAGGTAGCCCTGATCCTCTTCCGGCAAGAATCCCCCCGGCAGTTCCTTCCAAATCAAATAAGCGGCGATTACGGCCATGGCAAGTACCGCAAACCCGATGATGGCTTTGCGAATGAGCACCCTGGACAAGCTGACATAGCCGTTCGTGGCCCGTTGAAACAGCCGGTTAAACCCGCCAAAAAACCACGCCAGCACGCCGCGCCGTTCCCGCCGCGGCCGGAGCAGCAGGCCCGCCAGCGCCGGGCTCAACGACAGCGCATTGAACGCCGAGAGCAAAACCGATATGGCGATGGTCACGGCGAACTGCGTGTACAGCCGCCCCGTGATGCCCGGAATAAATACCGTCGGAAGAAACACGGCGGCCAGCACCAGCGCTATCGCGACGACGGGGTTGGCGACCTCTTCCATGGCACGCAACGCGGCGTCTTTGGGCGCCAGCCGTTCGTCGATGTGGCGCTCGACGGCCTCGACCACGATGATCGCGTCGTCTACCACCAGGCCTATCGCCACCACCATGCCCATCAGGGCTATCGGATTGATAGAAAAATCCAGGAGCGGGAAAAAGGCAAACGTGCCGATCAGCGAGACCGGCACCGCCGCCGCCGGAATAAGCGTCGCGCGCCAGCCCTGCAAAAACACAAATACCACCAGCAACACCAGAAACAAGGCTATCAAGAGCGCCTGCGCTATCTCGCGCAAACCCGAGATCACCGGCAGCGTCGTGTCCAACGCGGTCGTATATTCCAAGTCGGACGGAAACGATTGCTTGAGGCGCGCCATTTCCTGGTTGACGGCGCTGGCCGCCTCGAGGGCGTTCGTCCCGGGCAGTTGGTACAACGCGAGGATGGCCGACGGTTTGCCGTTGAACCGCGCCACGATGTTGTAGTCCTGCGAGCCGAGTTCGATCCGGGCCACGTCGCTGAGCCGCAGCAGCGACCCGTCGGGGTTGGATCGGACGACGATGCGGCCAAACTCTTCCGCGGAGGCGAGCCGGCCCTGGGCGCTGATCGTATACGTGAACTCCTGCGGCGAGGTCAGCGGCTCCCCGCCCACCTGGCCTGCCGGATTGACGGTATTCTGTTTCTGAAGCGCGTTGACGATCTCCGGCACGGTGACGTTCAGCTTGGCCAGCAGGTCCGGGCGCACCCAGATGCGCATCGCGTACTGGCCCGCGCCAAACACCGTTACGCTGGCTATCCCCTTAAGCCGGGTGAGCGCGTCGTTCAGGTGGATAATCGCGTAATTGGCCAGGAACGCCGCGTCGTATGTGCCTCCCGGCGAATACAACGCAATCAGCAGGAGCGGCGTGCTCAGCGATTTCTGCACGGTAATGCCGAACGTCCGCACGTCCGCGGGCAGTTGTGATTCGGCCTGGGAAACCCTCAACTGCGACAGGATCTGGTCCGTGTTTGGGTCGGTTTTCACGTCAAAATCCACGATGAGCCGCATCGTTCCGTTGTTCGCGTTGATTGAATACATGTAGTTCATGTTGTCCACGCCGCTCATTTGCTCTTCGATCGGCGTGGCCACCGATTGCTCGACCGTCAGTGCGTCCGCCCCGACAAACGTCGCCGAGACGTTGGTCTCCGGCGGGACGATTTTTGGATACTGCGAAATGGGAAGTTGAACCATCGAGATCAGCCCCATAATCACGATCACGATCGCTATCACGATCGCTACGATAGGCCTGCGTATGAAGAACGCCGACACGCCGCTACCTGCCCGTCGAATCCGCCGGCGAAACCGGCTGCGGCCGGGCCCCGGACTGGGTGGTTTCTTGGGTTTCTTGCCCCGCCGTGCCGGTATCAGGCGCCGGATTCACTAACATGCCTTGCCTGACTTTTTCAGTGCCATCGGAAACAACCCGCTCGCCTGCTGAAAGCCCCTGCTCGACCACCCAGTACGTGCCTGCCTGCACGCTGGTTTTTACCGGCCGCATCTCGACGGTGTTGTCCGCCCCGACTACGGCCACTTGCCGAAGACCCTGCAGTTCCGTCACGGCCCGTTGCGGAACCAGCAGCGCCCCTTTTTGCTGCTCAACGGCCCGCACCCGGGCAAACTGGCCCGGCCTCAGGACATTCCCCGGGTTTGGAAAAATGAGTTCGACGCGCAGCGTGCCCGTCGTGAGGTCGACCTGCCGATCCATGGCGTAGAACGTCCCCGCCTGCGGGAAAACGGACCCGTCGGCCAGAATCAACTGGTGCTCGACCGCCAGGCCATGTTCAATAATGCCGGTTTCACTGGCGTACTTCTTGATCGTCTCGATATAGTCCTGCTCGCTCATTCCGAAATACACCAGGATGGGATCCACTGTCGACACCGTGGTAAGCGGGCCCGTCTGCGCCGGCCCAACCAGATCGCCGATCTGCCCCGTCGCGATCCCCGCTATCCCGTCGACCGGCGAGGTTATTTTCGTGAAACTCAAATCCAACTCGGCCCGTTCCAACGCCGCACGGGCCGCCGCTACCGCCGCCTCCGCCGCCCCCGACGAAGCCTGGGCGCCAACCACGTCGGCCTGCGCCGACCGTTCCGCACCCAGCGCGTTGTCCAGATCCATCTGGCTTATCGCGTGCTCCTCCGCGAGCGGCTTTACCCGGGCCAAGTTGGTTTGCGCGATGAAATGCTGGGCCTTGCTGTGTACCACGGCCGCTTTGGCCTGATTGAGCGCCGCCTCGCTCTGGCTCAGCGTACCTTGAGCCTGTTTCACCGCCGCCTCGAACGGCCGCGGGTCTATTTCGAACAGCAGTTGCCCCTTCCGGACAAAGTCCCCCTCCCGATAGTTCTTGGTGAGCAGATAACCCTGGACTTGCGCGCGGATGGTTGCGTTCACCAGCCCGTCCGTGGTTGCGACCCACTCGGTGAATATCGGAATATCGCGCTGCACCACCTCGACGACTTTCACGGTCGGAGGCGGCGGCGCCATGGGTGGCCCGGTTTTACGCCCGCAACCCACAACACCTATCGCCGCTCCAGTAACAAAGAGAAATGCGAAGGCGCCGGCGCCAAACACATGTTCCCGCGTAAGGACATTTTTCACGGCAAATTCCCGCCTGCCCGTATTCCCTCAGCCGGCGGCAAGCCTGCCGGCGTTAATCTTTTAACAACTAAGGAACAACGCCTATTCAGGCATGGTTAGCGCGATCCCACAGGCTTTGACCGC
>JAPLKX010000096.1 GCA_026387845.1 Candidatus Hydrogenedentota bacterium
GCACTTACCAAGCAACTGCAGGACCTCATTGTTGAAATCGGGCCGTTGTTCTAAGAGCTAGTTGAATACGTTTGGACAGAAGGCGCCGCCTCGCTTGGGAGGCGGCGCCTTCATTGTTTCAGCGGGAGTTGGACATATAGACGGATCGGAGACAGGGCCGGGCAAAGCCGGCAAGGTGTAGCGAGTGAGAGTCTTGCACAGCGAAGGCATAGCGAGCCACGGACAACCCGTGTCCCTACCGCGACCGGATCGGACGGATCGGACGGATGACGTTATGGCTTGCGCTGCATGAGGCTTTCGGCTTCGGCTTCGGCGGGCAGGTAGCGGTAGCGGTTGCGGTTGGCCCACATGCGTATGGCGAGGTAGACGACGGGCAAGATGCCAAAGACGATGAATATGGCGTCTCCCGGCAAGCGGTGCCATTCGATAGCCCGAATCAGGGGCTGCTGAAAGAACTCGGGCTGCCGCGCGTGCCAATAGCCGTACTTGAAACTGTCATAAAGCTGGACAATGCCAAGGGGTACCAGATTGACGAACAGCATCCAGGCCAGCCCGATGTTCAAGCCCCAGAAGGAGAGTTTCATGGCGCGCTCGCTGTTGCGGTCCGGCGGGATGAAGTATCTTGCGACGAACATGAAGAACCCGATCCCGAGCATGCCGTATACGCCCATGAGTGCGCCGTGGCCGTGGTTGGCCGTAAAGGCGGTGCCGATCTCGTAGTAGCTGACGATCGGCAGGTTGATCAGGAATCCGAAAATGCCCGCGCCAACGAAATTCCAGAACCCGACGGCGATGAGAAACATGACGGCCCATTTGTGTGGGAATTCCTTGTACGATACCGCCAGCCCGGCCTGGCCCGTGGCCGCGCCTCCCAGGCGCATGAATCGCCACGCTTCGAACGTCAGCAGCATGAGGGGGATGACTTCCATGGCGGAAAACATGGCGCCGAGCGCCATGTAGGCGGCGGGTGCGCCGCTGAAATACAGGTGGTGCATGGTGCCGATTACGCCGCCCATGGAATATAGAACAATATCAAGGTAGATAACGCGTGTGGCGGTTCTAGTGCTGACGATGCCGATGAGGACAAAGATCGAGGCCACGGTTATCGTGGTGAAAAGCTCGAGGAAATCTTCCACCCAAAGATGGACGACCCAAAACCGCCAGAAATCGACCACGGCATATGTTGATTCGCGGCCAAACAGCAGCCCGGCCGAGTAAAACAGCGGGATCGAGAGGGACGAGTAGACGAACAGGTAGGGGATGTTTCCGTGATGTTCGCCCCGCAGACGCGACCACAGGCCCCGAAGCAGGATCAGAAACCATAGAACGAGTCCGGCCGCCAGGAGGATCTGCCACAGCCTGCCGAGATCGAGGTATTCCCACCCCTGCGTCCCTAACCAGAACCAGGGGCCGTTCGCCGTAATCAGATTGTGAATGCTGGCTGCTTCGCCCAGCAGGCTTCCAACCACCACGACCACGAGCGCCCCAAACAGGGCCATGGCGAATTTCTCCTGATGGCGGGGTTCGCGGCCGGCAATCATCGGGGCAATGAAAATGCCCATCGCGAGAAACGAGGAGGTTATCCAAAACAGCGCCAACTGCACATGCCACATCCGGGTGAGGTTGTAAGGGAACCATTTTGCCAGGTCAAACCCGTAGAAACCGCCGGGTTCAACGTGGTAATGGGCGGCGGCCCCGCCCACGAGACCTTGCGCCAGAAAAAGCCCCGATACCACCAGGAAATACCAGGCGGTGGCGCGCTGGGCCGGAGCCAGCGCCACATTTTCGGGAAGCCGGAACTGCGTTTTAGGGACGTCTTGTTCGTCCGTGGCGCGGTGCCACCCCAGGATGTCCCACCGGCCAACGGCAAACAGGACCAACCCGGTCCCGCCCAGGAGTGAAATGATGCTCAACACGCTCCAGATGAATGCGTCTGCGGTAGGCATATTTCCGGCGCGTGATTCCGGCGGCCAGTTGTTGGTGTAGGAGTAGTCGGCGCCGGGCCGGGTGGCGGCGCTGACCCAGGCCGCCCATGTGAAATAGGCGGCGATTTGCCGGAGCTCGTTGGTGTCGCTTATCCGGGGCCGGCGCAACCCCTGGTTGGAGTCGGCGCCGAAATAACCGGTGTAGAACTCCAGCATCTTGACATGTGCGGCGGATTGAGCCGCGGACAGGGTGAGCGTGTTGACGGCGGGATCGAATGATTGAGCTTTGAAATCTTTGATGGTAGAGGCTTGCGCGGCTTCGGGAGTCATGCCCTGTTGTTGGTAGTTCTCGGAGACGTACTGGGTCATGAGATGGAGATGCTGTGCGGTGAAATCCGGCCCCAGGTACGCCCCGTGGCCGAAAATCGTCCCGTACTCCATGAGGCCGTACTTCTGAAACAACTGCTGTCCAGACCGGATGTCGTCGCCTGTGAACAGCACGCGGCCGTGGGGGTCAATGACCGTCTGTGGAATCGGGGGGTGAACCCAATAAATTCGTATCGCCAGATAGACTAAGACGGAAAAACCGATCAGGAACGTCAAGATCGACGCCTGGAACCACAGCTTCGAAATAACCATGTTCTCGTTTTTGGTTTGCATCAGGCGCCTCCCGGATCCTGGGCATGAAGTGCTATCTGTCAGTTAGGAACCTTTTCCGGGGTGGAATATTTGCCGGGAATAGTGGAAATTTGCCGGGGAGGAACTCACGGCACCGCAAGCCATAAATGAAAACGCCAGGATGCTGGTTGCGACAGAGGGACACCCCCAACTGCCGGGGGGCGTCCCGACGGGGGGAAATAGGAAACGCGGCCCAAACGGGCCGCGTTCCTCCCTATTAGGCCTCTTCCTCGACTGCCTCAGGCCGTCTTCTGCTCCTTCCGCTCGGTCTTAGCGACTTCCTTCTCGCAGTAGACCCCATCGGCCATCCAGTTGAACTGGCCTTCGAGAAAC
>JAPLKX010000204.1 GCA_026387845.1 Candidatus Hydrogenedentota bacterium
CAGCCCCAAGGGAAAAACCTGGGGAACGTGGGGCGGCGCAGTGGCCATGGATCCGGGCGGCCCGAATTACCAGGCGTTCCTGCTCGAGCAGGCGCAGCGGCACATTGATAAGATCCCCGCAGCGGACGGCATCTGCATCGACAGGATGGACTGGCTGCGGTTCTACAACCCGCGCGGCGACGACGGCGTAAGCTGGCAGGGCGGCAAACCGTCGCGCTCCCTGTACGTATCGTGGCACGACATAATGAGCAAGCTGGCGCCCGTCATGCACAACGCCGGCAAGTTCATTTTCGTGAACAACCACCTCAAACGGATCGACCTGTTGCGCGACGTCGACGGCATCTACTGCGAATTCGCCCATATCGGCGCCGCACTCAACGAGACCGGCATGTTGTGCGCGCTCAAGCCGGCGATCGGCTGGACCTCGAGCGAAGACGACCTTCGCCCGGATCCCGACGCGCTCTTCCAACGCCACCTCTACATGGGCGTGTACCCGACCGCGCCGCTCCCGCAGAACGATCACACCATCAACCCCAGCGAATTCGCTGACAAATACTACCTCGACTACGGCCCGATGCTCGACGCCATGCGCGGAAAACGCTGGGTGCTCGAACCGCATGCAGTGCAAGTGGAGGGAGGTGCGGCCAAGGCAAACCTGTTCGAAGTCCCCGGCGGTTACGTTATGCCGATCGTTTTTGGCGGCGAGGCAAAGACGACACACGTTATGTTGCGGCTGCCCGCGCAGTCAAAACTATCCGCACAGGTGTTGCACCCCGGCACGGAAGAATGGAAGCGAATTGACGTTCAGGACGGGCCTCTTACCCAACTCGACATCCCGCTCGAGCGCGGCTGCGCCATGGTGCGCCTAAACAAATCGGTATAAGTCCTATTCGGCCTGTTGGTCCTATACGTCCTATTTCGCCTTCGCCTGCTTCACCTTCATCTCTTTGGCCAGCGCGCCGCCTTCAGCTTTGGCCACGACCTTGGCCACACAATAATTCTCCTCGACCTGCGTGACTTCGAGCAGCGCGGATTTCACTTCTCTGTGGCCGATGACTTTTCCGCCGGCTTCGATCGGCGGGCCGTCGGTGACGGCGTTGAACTGTTGCCCCACCTTCACCCCATGGCGCGCGCCGAGGTTGATGATGACGGCCTCGTCGTTGCCCGCCTCCGCGATCAGCCCCTGCAACTGACGGCCATTCGCCAGTTTCGCAACAACTTCTGCGGCGACCGCATCGGCGAGCGCCGGGATGGCCGACGGGTCTTTCACGCTGCGCGTGAGTTGCGCCGCCAGCGACGTGGTTTCCGTATCCACGAGCCGCAGGTACATCGTGATATCCGCACCCACCTGCGCGAAATCTATGAAGCCCAACATCCGCGCCGACAACACCTTGCCGAGTTGGAGTTGCGTGTCCGCCCCCGCCAATTCCGAGCTGCCCAGTTGCAGTTCCTGGAGCAGCTTGTCGAGCACCTCACGCTCGACCACGCGCACCGACGGGTTCGCCTGAAGCCGCGACTCGATCTCACGCCGTACCACAACGTCCATGCCCGCCCGGTCAAAAAACACCGACTGCGCCGCGGTCGACGGCAAAAACGCCACTACCAGCGGCGGCGACGTCCACGAATCGGCCGGTTTGTCTTTGCCCGCGGCCTTGAGCGCGTCATATCGCTGGCGCAGGTCATTGATTTGCGCCCGGATCAGTTCGCCCCGTTTCACATCGCCCGCGTCCTTCATCTCTTTCTGCACTTGCCGCAACATCAGCGCCACCAGTTCGTCGTCGCGGATGGTTTGCGCCCGCTCGAGCGTCTCCGCGGCTTTCTTCAGGTCGCCCTTTTTGCGGTGTGCGGCCCCCTCGTTGCTCAACGCGACCACGTTGTACGGATCGAGCGCAATCGCCTGCTCGAACATCTGGATGGCCGCCTCGTCGTCGCCCTTTTCCTGTTTCACCCGGCCAAGCCCGTTGGCCGCCTCGCTTTTCTGCCAGTCCTGCGCCGGTTTCTGCGTGGCCGACTCGAGTGCGGTCGCGGCTTCATCCAATTTGCCGGTTCTGGCGAGCGCCGTGCCTTTCACCACGTCGGCGTACCCGCTGCCGCCTGCCTCGCCGGCGATCGCGATCGCTTTGTCATACTCGCCCTTCTCGAGCGCAACCTTCGCCAACCCTTCCTTCGAGTCAATCTTGCCGAACTCCGCCTGCGCCGCATCGAGCTTGCCTTCCGCGGCCAGCGCGTACCCCTTGGTTTCCGTCGCCGATTGTGCTGATTCGCCCGCCGCAACCGCCTCGTCCGCGATCCGCTGCGCTTCCTCGAGCTTGCGCTGCTGAAAATACGCCACGGCAACCGTGTTGATCAGTTCCGCCGCGTTTTTATCGCTGCCCTCGATTTTCTTGTGGACGCGCTTCTGGTCGGTGAGGATGAACGTCACGGGCAGATTGACGAATGGCCCGTACTTCACCTCGGCAGCGACCTCCGGCGTGTCCTGGATAACGAAATACTCGATGCCCAGATCGTCCGCGAATTTCGTCAACGCCGCCGCGTCCTCTTTAAACCCGACGGCGACAATCCGCAGCTTCTCCTTGTACAGCATGTTGAGCCGGCGGAGTTTCAGAGCGCTTTCCTCGCCGCTGTCCGTCGTAAAGAAAAACAGGATCACCATGTCGGGCCGCCCCTGGATGATCTTGTCCAGATCAACCACGTTGCCCCGGATGTCCCGCGCAACAAAACTCGGCGCCTCATCACCCGCGCCCGGCACCGCACCTGCCGGCAACGCGCATGCAACAACAAAAACCGCGGTGGCAATCAATAACATGCGAAACATGTTTAAACCTCCCCGTGCCAGTCTGTCCCCAAAAATAAAATGTAGCGCCATTATATCATTGAATATCCCTTCTCCGTGATCTCCGTGTTCTCCGTGGTCAATTCAGTCAAACCACGGAGGCACGGAGATCACGGAGAAAAGCGGATGCGCCTACAATGGTTCGAGCGTGATTTGCTGTTCGCACACATCATTGGGCTTGGTTGGCTTGAAACTCTCCGAGTGCGGCTTATAACCGTCCCAACTGACGGTGACGGTGACACTGCGCGATGGCCGTTTGAACTTGGCCGTCTCGACGCTGCCGGCTGCCCTCATCAATTCTTCGTTCGTCTCATCATCCATGACCAGGATGTTCGCTGTGCCATTTTCCACGCAGTTCTTCAGGCTCGGGCCGTTTGCGATCGCGTCTTGATAAGCTGCCTGCGATTTAGGCAGCCAGGCAAAAATCGTGGCGCGCGTAAAAGCCTTTTCATTTGGGCTGGGCGGAGCGACTCCCGGGGTGTTCGAGCCTCTTGACCCTGCGACGAATAGCAAGATGCCGCCGATCACCGATAGTGCCGCGACCGCCGGGACTAGAATCGCCCTGCGCGACATCTTTCGGAGCGCGGTGGGCAGTTCCACGCCGGGGGCCGACGCCATGGAATCCGGTGCGGTGCCGTCGGGCCGCACACTCGAGACGACCGTAGCCTTATCGGCGCCTGCGATAACCGTGGCGGCATCGGCGCTCCCGCCTGCCGGCGCTGCAAGGCCGAGCACGGCCGGGTCTGCGTTTTCTTTAAGAGCTTCGACGAGCGCGGCCGCCATTTTTTTTCCGTCCTGGTATCGCCTACCGGTATTCTTGCTCAGCGCCTTGATCACGACCGCGCTCAGGTTGTCGTTAACGGTGAAATTGAGCTCACGCGGTGGGACCGGATCGACCTTGATGATCTGGTGCATGATGGCGCTGACGCCGTGCGCCGGGAACGGATGCTCGCCCGTGAGCATCTCATAAATGATCACCGCAGCCGAGAACAGGTCGGACCGCCCGTCGACCTTCATTCCCGAGAACTGCTCCGGGCTCATGTACTGCGGCGTACCCACCATCACGCCTTCCTGGGTGAGCTTGGAATCGGTGATCCGGGCGATCCCGAAATCGGCTACTTTGACCGTATTATCCGCCAGCATCATGATGTTGGCAGGCTTCACGTCACGGTGAATTACCCCCTTCTCGTGCGCCGCGGCCAGCGCGCTGCACACCGCCGCACCAATCTCGACCCCCTCCTCGACCGTCATCCGGCTGCCGCTGTACAGCCGCTCATACAGCGTCCCGCTGTCGATGTACTCCATCGCCATGTAGGCAATCCCGCCCTCCTCGCCGGCATCGTAGATCGTGATCACGTTGGGGTGGCTGATCCCGCCCGCCGCGCGCGCCTCGCGCAGGAACCGCTCCATGAGTTCGTCGGCCAGCCCGCTCGACTCCAGCACGTCCCGCCGAGCCGTCTTGATGGCCACCCGCCGCCCGATCACCGGATCGACACCCTCGTACACCACGCCCATCGCGCCTTTTCCCAATTCGCGCACGATTTGGTACCGGCCCAGCGAACGCGGTATCTCAGGTTTCGACACGGCACCCGCCTCTCATTGTGATCTTTCCTCGAACTCTTCTATCCACATCTTGACCTGGACGGCGTCGGGTGCGTGCGGGTCGGTGTCGAGGTATGCGCGCAACTGCCGAGCGGCCTCGGCCCTGTCGCCGGCGGCGGCGCAGGTCAGGCCGAGGTTATACCGGGCCGGGTTGTACGCGGGCTCGAGGTCCAGCGCCGCCTGGAACGCCCGGCGCGCGTCATCCAGCCGGCACATCCGCCGGTACGCCTCGCCCAGATCATTGTGCGCAGACGCCGACTCCGGCCTCAGCTTCACTGCCTTGGTAAAACACTTTGCCGCCTCCTCATACCGCGACAGCGCCAGGAACACCCGCCCAAGGTTGTGCGGGACTTCCACGGCGTCCGGCCTCAGCCGTTCCGCAATCCGGTATGCCGTGATGGCCTTGGCCGGCTGGCTGGCCGCCGCGCTTGCCACGGCCAGGTTGAACCATGCCTCGTAAAAACCCGGTAAAAGCTTCACCGCCGTCCCGTACGCCTCGACTTTCTCTTCGGCGGAATTCGCGGCCACGCCCCGGTTGTACACCTCTACGGCTTGGCGGTGGACGTCCGGGATGCCCGGCTCGGGAACGATTTCGTCCTCGTCGAGGATCATGTTGGATAGCCGCCTGTCCGGAACAGGGATTTTGTTGGCTTCGAGCAGGGAGTACGCATTATTTATGGGATTGATGACCGTTACCCATTGCTGGTTCTCGAGCCGGCCGATGATGATGCCGATCAGCGCACCCTGGGCGTCAAACACCGGGCCCCCGCTCGATCCCGGTTCCGCCGGCAGGTCGCACTGGATGACGCGCATCCCTTTGTAGCTCCGGTCGGGGTTCGAGACGACCCCTGTGACAGTTGAAAATTGAAGATTTTCGGGCGCCGCAATCGCCACTACGGCCGCGCCGCTCTTGATCCCGGAGGTATCTCCGATCCACGCCCACCGCTGCGGTTCCGCATCCGTTTTGAGCAGCGCAATGTCATGCGTCGGATCCGAGGCCAGCAACGTGCCGGCATGAACGGAGCCGTCCGAACCGATCACCTGGATCTTGACCAGACCGTCCACCTGGTGAAGCGAGGTCAGAACGATACCCGATGGGTGAACAAAACAGCCGCTGCCCTGGACGGACGCCCCGCCCGGTTTCTCGCCCACGACCACTACGGCAGCCGGCTCGTTACGGCGCACCACCTCTTCCACCTCCGCCCCAGACGCTGCCGGCGGGATCAAAGGAACGATGAGGCACGCGCTCAGAAAAGCGCCCCAACAAGCAGCTCGGAAAAGTCTCGGCCGCGGGTGAATAAACCTGTTCCCCATCCGTCACATCATAGGACGGCCCGCGGGCGGTAGTCAACGGGTCTTGCGGCCTTGCACCGGTAAGCCCAGGCTGTTAACATTAGGGGAGGCCGAGGTTGAACACCATGAAGGAAGATACCACGAACAACAGGAACCTGCCAGACGACCGCACCATGGTGCTCGCCGACGGAGACGCAAAAGCGCCCGGCGCGCCCAGGAAAGCATCGCTGGTGGTCCTGGCGGGCTGGGAAATCGGCCGCGAAGTCGAACTCACCGGGCCCCAGCATATCCTCGGCAGAGCCGGATCCGCCGACACCCGCATCAACTCTCAGTCCGTCTCCCGAGAGCACGCACGAATCGTCAGAATCCGCGAAGGAGCCGAAGAGCAGTTCATGCTCATCGACCTCAAGAGCAGCAACGGCACGCGCGTCAACAACCAGCTCATCGAGTCCGTCAATCTCGCCAACGGCGATAAGATCCAGATGGGCGACGTCCTGTTCCGCTTCGTCGTCGGCGACGAAACCGACGCCAGGTTTTACCACAACATCCACCGGCTCATCCATTACGACCAACTCACCGGGCTCATGGAGATGGACTCGTTCCGCAGCAATCTCGAAGCCGAGATGCAGCGCAGCCGGCCCGACGGCATCCTGTCCATCGCCATGACCGACCTCGACGGCCTCAAGCGCGTCAACGACACCTACGGCCATCTTGCCGGCAGGATGGTTGTGCGCGAGATGGGCAACATGATGCGCGCCTCCTTGCGCCCCCACGACCTGCCCGCCCTCTACGGCGGCGACGAGGCGATTGTCCTGATGCCCGACACGCGCGTCGAGGAAGCTGCCAAGGTCGCCGAAGGGCTGCGCCGGTGCGTCGAGTCCCACGTGTTCGAATATCACGACCACAAGTTCCAGGTCACGATCAGCCAAGGCTTGTCCGAGTGGCCCAAACACGGAACCACCGTCGAACAGATCATCGCCTCGGCGGATCACGCCCTGTACACGGCCAAAGCCGACGGCCGCAACTGCGTCCGGCTCACCCAACTCTGATTGCGCTTGATTGTGGTGCGGGCGTCCCGCCTGCACAGGATATGGTCGCATGGACTCTCAACTCGCGCCAATCATTACGCTGACAACCGATTTCGGCCTGCGCGACCCTTACGTGGCCGCCGTCAAAGGCGTGATCCTGACAATCGCACCCCAAGCCCAGGTGATCGACCTGTCCCACGAAATAGCCCCGCAAAGCGTCGTGGAAGGCGCCCTGTTTCTCGCGGGCGCGCTCCGATACTTTCCGCGCGGCGCCGTCCACATGGCCGTGGTCGATCCCGGAGTTGGCACCAATCGCAACCCCATTGCCGTCTCGGCCGGCGGCCAGACCATCGTCTGCCCCGACAACGGCCTGCCCACGCTGTTCCTGCGCGAGTTTCCCCTGCAGGAAGCACGAATCATCTCAAACCCCGCGCTCATCCGCCAGTCGCTTAGCGCCACGTTTCACGCTCGAGACATCTTCGCGCCGGCCGCCGCTCATATCGCCATGGGTACCCCGATGGCCGAACTCGGCGACGAGATCGACACCATCGTGGCTCTCGACATCCCCAAGCCCCAAAAAAGCGATAAACTCGTCACCGGCGAAATCCTCCACGAAGACCGGTTCGGCAACCTCATCACCAACATCCACTCCTCGCTGCTCGGCCGGCAGACCCCCTCGCTGATCAGAGTCAAGAACCACCGGTTCACCGGCGTACACAGAACCTATGCCGAAGCCCCGCCCTGCTCCCCGCTCGTCCTATTTGGCAGTTCAGGCTACCTCGAAATCGCCGTCAACGGCGCAAACGCCAGCGCCGCACTCGGCCTCAACAAAGGCGACCAAGTCATCGTCGAACTCGCCTGATCAAACCCAAGAAACGCGCCTTGCCCTGCGATCCGTCCGATCCGTCCGATCTGTCCTGCTTCTATTTCCGGAACTGGGCCAGCGGGTCGGCCATTTACAGAACCTTGAGGTCGCGGAGGGCGTTGATGCCCGCTCGAACTTCCTCGGCGGATTTGTGCAGCGCGGCGAGGTCCTGTTTTGAAATTGGCAGCGAGACGATTTCCTCGACCCCGCCTTTCCCCAGCCGCACGGGCACGCCAATGTAGATGTCCGTGAGCCCGTACTGGCCGGTGAGGTAGGCCGAGCATGGCAGCAACTGCTTTTCATCCCTCACGATGCTCTGCACCATCCGCGCGGCGCTGGCTCCAGGCGCGTAATAGGCGCTGCCCGTCTTGAGCAACGCGACAATCTCGCCGCCGCCTTGGCGGGTCCTCTCGATCAGCGCTTCGATCCGGTGCTTTGGCAGGATATCCGTAATCGGGACGCCGGACACCGTGGTGTATTGCGGGAGGGGTACCATATCGTCCCCGTGCGAGCCCAGCACCATCGTGTCGATGTTTTTGGGGCTGACGCCGGTTTCCATCGCGATAAACGCGCGAAGCCGCCCGCTATCGAGGCAGCCCGCCATGCCCAGCACATGCTTCGCCGGGAACCCAAGTTTCTTGTGCGCCAGATACGTCATCGTATCGAGCGGATTCGTGACGACAACGACGATGCTCGACGGCGCGTGCCGCGCCACCTGCTCGCAAACCGTCGTCATGATGGCCCCGTTCCGGCCCAGCAAGTCCAACCGCGACATACCCGGCTTGCGCGCCAAGCCCGCCGTAACCACCACCACGTCGCTGCCCGCGATCTCCGCGAACTCATTTGAGCCCGTCACTACCGAGCCGTACCCGCGGATCGGGCCCGCTTCCGTGAGATCGAGCGCCTTGCCTTGCGGCAGGCCCTCCACCACGTCCACCAACACCACGTCGCCCAATTCCATCTCGGCGCAATACTGGGCTACCGACGCCCCAACGTTCCCCGCGCCGATTACCGCAATCTTGAACCGCTTCCCGCTCTCCACCACGCCACTCCTTCCGCTAAATGATCCGTCCTATCATCAAAGGTGAAAGAGTCACCACGGTGGGGTCGCGCTCCCGCGCGACCGCTTGGCGGACCGGGCCACCACCGAACCTCCACCTCCGCCATTCTTGTCCTACAGTCTACAGCCTCAAAGTGCCTGCAGGGCCCTCAGCGGCGGCAGGCCGAACGTTTCGAACACAACTTTGCCGTCCGCCCCGGTGACGTAGGTTGTTGCCGTGCCGGGCGCCTTTCCGCCCGCAACCGTCACGTCCGGGTTTTCCGGTGTGGCCATCCCGTCTATGACGGCGACAAACTCGATGTCGCCCCGGTTCACGATCCGTTTGGCTTCCGCAAGCCCTTCCACGACCATGTCGGCGTCGGCCGGGGCGCAATATACTACCACGGCCGCGCCCAACTTCTTTCTCGGGAGAGCTAGCCGTTGCTGCGACGGCGACGGCAGCACCTTGCCCATCAGGCTCTCGCCTCGAGGCGGCTCGGGCACGACCAGCGCGCCCAAGTCTTTTGTCCCGCCCACCTCGACGGCGAACTGGGCCGCCGTGTCGCACGGTTTGCCTTCAACATACGCCACGCATTCCTGCGGGACCTGCGGCACCACCGAACAATAGGCGAAATCCCCCTTGCGGCTGCTCACGGTACGCCACAGCGGCAGGTCGTGCTCG
>JAPLKX010000701.1 GCA_026387845.1 Candidatus Hydrogenedentota bacterium
CGGCGAGTATTTTGATGTCAAGATCGTGCGCACCCCCCTCCACGCCGACTACCGCGCCGACGTCCAAGCCCTCGAATCCAGAATCAACCGGAACACCATCGGCATCGTCGGGTCGGCACCCTCATATCCTTACGGCGTGATCGACCCGATTGAACAACTCGGCGAGGTCGCGCTCCGACACCATGTCCCCCTCCATGTCGACGGGTGCCTCGGCGGTTTTTTGCTCCCATGGGTCGAAAAACTCGGCCACCCCGTCCCCCCGTTCGATTTTCGCGTCCCCGGCGTCACCTCAATCTCGGCCGACCTCCACAAGTACGGCTACGCCGCCAAAGGCGCCTCAACGATCCTCTACAGGTCGCTCGATTTTTTCCGCGACCAGATCTTCGCCGAGGTCGACTGGTGCGGCGGGGTGTATGGCGGCGCAACGATGGCGGGCACGCGCCCCGGCGGCGCGATTGCCGCGGCCTGGGCATCGCTCCACTCGCTCGGGCAGGCGGGCTACATCGAAAACGCCAGGGCCGTCATGGAGGCAACTCGCCGATACATGGACGGCGTCCGCGCCATCCCCGGCCTCTGCGTGCTCGGCGAACCTGAGATGAGCGTGTTCGCCTTCGGCTCGAAGGACGGCCGCGTCAGCATGTACGCCGTCGCCGACAAGCTCGAACAAAGCGGCTGGCACGTCGACAGGCTCCAGCGGCCCGAGAGCATCCACCTCATTATCAACGCCGGCCACGGCCAAGTTGTCGACCAATACCTCGCCGACCTTAGGGCCGCCGTTGATCACGTCGCCGCACATCCCGAAGCCGCCCTCCAGGGAATGGCCCCCATGTACGGGCTGATCGCTGAAGCACCACTGCGCAGGATGGTCAAGCGCAACGTCGTGTCGATGCTCGCTAAACTGTACGTCCAGCGAGATCAAGCGAGTATCGATGAAGAAGAAGTCTCTGCTGACTCCGTACCAAAGCCCGTCATGCAGCTACTCCGCCTCAAAGCGCGTCTCCGCCGCCTGTTTCAACGCTCGCTTTCCAAGCGGCCAAAGTCCTGACACGCCCATGATGTTCCTCGTGATCGCGGGCATATTTGCGCTCGGTGCGTGCGTCCAGACGATCGCCGGGTTTGGTTCCGCGGTCGTCGTCATGCCGATACTCACCCAGTTCCTCGGCGTACAAACCGCCGCAAGCGTCGTAGCGCTCGTCGGCGCAACCGTCACACTCACCGTCCTCTACCAAAACCGCCAGGGACTCCAATGGCGCGAAGCGGGCAGATTGCTCGTCGGTTCCGTGATAGGCGTCCCCCTCGGCGCGCTCGCACTCAAGTTCCTCCCAACCGCGCCGATCATGGCCCTCCTCGGTATCGTCCTCCTGGTCTACGGCATCTACGCACTCGTCACGGCGCGCGCGAAATCCATCCCCGACCTCGCGCCAACCCCTTCAGCCCGCCTTACCGCCGCACTCGTCGGCTTTTCCAGCGGCCTGCTCGGCGGCGCATACGCAACCGACGGCCCGCCCCTCATCATCTACGGTTCCGTCAAACGATGGCCGAAAGAGTCCTTCCGCTCGATCCTCCAGGCCTGCTTCCTCGTCAACGGCATACTCATCATCGCGTGCTACGGCGCCGGCGGCCTCGTCACCCGCGACGTCCTCACCTACTGCATATACGGCATCCCCGGCATGGCCGCCGGACTCCTCATCGGCACACTCCTCGACCGACGAATCAACCACGCCCTGTTCCACCGCCTCCTCGTCTGGCTCATCCTGCTGCTCGCCGCCGCCCTGCTGGCAAGGGCCGGAATGGAAGCCATGCCGGCTTGATTTGGTCGCTTACGTCCCTTGTGTCCCTTACGTCACTGATCTTGGGGCGTCTTGCTTGAACCTCCTCAATAAAATCCTGCATTCTGTGCCTAGGCATAATCGAAGCGGGGGATTGAGACAAAATGGAGACAGCGGGTACTTACCCCTTGTTCGGCCCGACGCATCTGCTCACCATGGCGGTCATGTGCGCCATGGGCGGCATCATCGTGTACGGCAGCAAGCGGTGGCTCGTCCCGGAACAGCGCAAATGGCTTGCACTCGCCCTCGGCCTGTTCATGTTGGCCCAGGAAATCCTGGACAGGTGCCTCCATCACTACCTGGGAAACGAGCCGTGGCAAAACGTACTCCCGTTTCACCTCTGCGGGATGTCCGTCATCCTCACCGTAATCCTGTTCATCACCCGCAAACGGCCCCTCTTCGACCTTCTTTACTTCTGGGGTTTGGCCGGCGCCGGCATGGCGATTCTCACGCCCGACATCCAATTTGCCTTCCCCCACATCCTCAACCTCACCTATTTCTGGAGCCACGCCCTCATCATAGTCGGCGTGGCCTTCATGACGGTCAATTACGGGTATCGGCCCTACTTCAAATCATTCCTCCGCGCCCTCGTGCTCACCAACATCTACCTGGTGCTCGTCATCCCCATTAACATGGCCCTCGGCACCAATTACCTGTACCTCTGCGAAAAACCCAAAGAGGCCACCCTGGTGGATTTCCTCGGCCCATGGCCCTGGTATATTCTCGGCCTCGAACTCATCGGCACCGCCCTCTTCTTCCTCATGTACAGCCCCTACCTGATATCCGACCTCTTGCACGCAAAGACCAACCGCCATTCGCAAGCCCCCGTCAAGTCTTAGGCGCTCCCAACAAAAATAAAAAACCACGGAGGGCCGGCTGCTCCGAGCCCACCGTGGTTGTCGCGTTCTCTCACTTACAGCGCAGTAACGACGCCCACCTCCATCACCTCCACCGCCACCCCTTCAATCTCCTTTGGCGCCTGCTCGACCAC